>CAYGKX010000105.1:10682-10901 GCA_964350225.1 uncultured Rhodospirillaceae bacterium
TGGTGGCCTCGTGGATGGCGGGGTTGGCCGGGTTCTCGAATTGCTGCGGCAGGAAGGTGTTCTCGCCCGACTCGGCCAGCTCGGCCGCCTTGCCGATCGCGCCCTTCATGCCGTCGGCCGCCGGGGTAAGCACCAGTTCGGCGCCCATCGCCCGCAATAGCGCCCGGCGTTCCAGGGACATCGACTCGGGCATCGTTAGGGTCAGCTTGTAGCCCTTGG
>CAYGKX010000106.1:0-10888 GCA_964350225.1 uncultured Rhodospirillaceae bacterium
TCCAGAGCCAGGACGATGCAAGCAAGGCGCTGACCGCGGCGAACAGGGACGCCATCATCGGTCAGGAAAGCGACATCAATGCCAACAATGCCGAGGATTACGATTTTCGGTACGACAGCTTCGAGGTCACGCTCAAGGGCACCCCGAACGACGCCGGCAACCTGACGTCCGTGAATGGCTTCGGTATCCCGATGGCCATCGACATCACCTACAGCGACGGGTCGACGGACAGCCGAGGCTACAACCTCTCCGGCAGCGACCTCTTCAGCCAGCTCCCGGGCACGGCGGACACCTATACGTCTGGCCCGCTGAGCGGCCAGCCCCGGTCCGCCCTGTCCCCGGCGGAAGCCGTCGGGATCGGCAGCGGCCCCTATGCCGCGTCGGACTGGGACGCTTACATCGGCACCCTGAAGGTGACCGACCCGGGCGTGGCGATCACCGGCTTCTTCGCCGGCGGCGCGGACGCCAACGGCGTCTATCACAACGCGGGCTTCTACTCCTACAAGCTGGAATACGATTCAGGCGAGGACGTGTTCTGGCTGAGCCCGCAGGCGAACAGCGAGATCCAGGGCTACATCAAGCTTACCCCGGACGATCTGGCGAACAGCATCTATTCGACACTCGGCGACGTCGGCATCTATACGAGCAAGACCGACGCCGACCCCTACCAAATCCTCAATCACGACATCTACTCGTCCGGCGACTACTCGATGAACTCGGGCGAGAACAACCAGTGGGGCGCGGTCCTCGCGCAGTTTTTCGTCGGCTTCGACGGCGGCTTCTACGGCACCGAGGGACAGTCGCCCAACCCACTGGTGACCGACCCGATCGATCTCGATGCCAACTGGAACTGGGACCCGACCTACGCTTTCGGCCAGAACCTCGCAGGCCCCTTGCCGGCGGACCACTTCCAGGACGCCTACAACGAGATCTTCTATTTCAACACCAACTCTTACGGCTGGGGCTATTCGGACAGCCTTATGCAGCACTATCAGGTTGGCGGTCCGCTGATCTCCGTGTCCAACCCCCAGACCGCACCCGACCCCGGCCAGAATGTCAGCACGATCGATTTGACGATCTACGACGACAGCGAGACGCCGGGCGGATATGTCGAGCCGGTGATCTACAACTATATCGCCCCGCCGGCCGGCGATCAGTACCTGGTCGCCCCGACAACGCCCTCGGCGAACCAGATCAAGCTGAACATCGCCAACGCCACGATGGTGCTGGACGAGCAGACCCCGCTTTCGATCGACATTCTCACCGGCTGGAACGGGACCACGCCGGTCTGGCAGACCGTCGACTTCGTGACCGACCCGGTCGGTGGGTATCCGTGGGTCATCTGGCAATTGAGCTACGACAGCGGCAGCTGGAGCGCGACGGTATCGAACGATATCGACCAGGGCGCCGGGCAGATGCTGATTACCGGGCTTCCGACCGGCGATACCGGGGTCAACTGGTTCCGCATCAATGTCGGGGATGGCGACGACAAGAAGACCTACAACCTATACCTGACGACGGAGAGCGGCGGGATACTCAACCCGACCGTCAGCGGCCAGGAGGGCAGCCTCGCCATCGACGGTCTGGGCGAAATCACGGTGGGGGACACCACGGACACGATCCCCGTCGTCCCGATCAGCCTGCTCTATGGCTCCACCACTTCTGTGGATCCTGATCTGCTGGTCCGCGATCCGGATGCGACGGCTCCCAACCAGGGCACCCCGAATGCCCCGGTCGCAGGAACCTGGACGATGGAGAGTGTTGCCGGGTTTCCGGCCCCCCAAAGCGTACCGGTGTTTCATGCGCTCGCGGGCCAAGACAGCCAGGTCTCCAATTCGATCTCGACCAACCAGGCTGAGATCGCCTTCGGCTGGACCGGCCTGAACGATGCTGCCACCGGGACCAGTTCCTGGATTTCGGGCTACACAAACAAGATCGGCGCCCTGAATACGGCCCAGGTCAATCTGGTCCAGGGCGGGCAGACGGTCGCTTCTCTCGCGACGTCGGCGGATGTCGACGGTCAATGGGTGACCCAGCCACATCATCTCGGCAACGGCACCTATACGGTGACGATGACCGAATTTCTCGCCGCCGACACGACCTACACGACGCCGATCGGCGTCGAGAGCAGCACGCTCACCCTCACGGTCGACACGCCGGAACTGGGGCTCCGCTCGGTCGGCGGGGCCGGGCCCGATCTCGAGGGACTTGCCCTCATGTCGGGCGCGCCGGATGCGCCGCCCGGAAACTGGGTTGAGTTCCAGATCCTCCACTCCTCCCTGTTTTCGGACAATGCGGTCGTGGTGATCTATGCCACGAACGAGGCGGGCGAACTGGTCAGCCGTGACGGGCTCGAGGTCGGCCCCGGCGTGAGCCTGGAAGCGGCGACGCGCGGGACGATCGGCACGGTCCGCAGCGACACCGGCTGGCGGCTGCTCGACGGTCAACAGAGCGTCTATCTGGAAGACGGAGAGGAACTCCATTTCGCCGTCCTCCAGGGCGACGATATCGTCGACACGGATCCCGACGTCGAAATCGTGTCCCTGCCGGGCGGCGCCCAGAAAATCTTCGTCGGCGGCTACGTGCTGGGTGCGGAGACAGACAACGATCTGACCGACGATGCGACCCTCGCGACGGCCCAGCGCATCCACGGTCAGGAGGTCATGTATCTCGACCAGGGCGCGGTTCTCGACGTCGAGCTTTTTGGCAGCGCCGCCAACACGAACACGGTGGGCTTCGTCCGGCTCGATCTCGACCCGGAGAGCGGCCACTGGAACGTCGGCGGCGTGCCCTATGGCGATACGGAGGCTTTCCGCCAGGCCGTAAACGACAATCTCGACGACGGCTTCCTGGTGACCCGCGTCGGCGGCGAGGACTGCGAGACCGTTGCCTGGACCGTTGCCGGGGAGAGCGGCTATTACGCGCCGGTCCTCCTGACCGAAAGCGGCGAGACCTTCTATGTCGGTTACGGCAATTCCGGCGGAAACGAGTATCTTCGCACCTTCGGCCACAACACTTTCGGGTTCGAGGACCTGACGGAAGCCGAGGGCGCGGACTTCGACTATAACGACGTCGTCGTCAGGATCGCTCCGCAGGGCGACGACGGCGACCTGACACCCGGACCCTGCGACGAGGGACCGGTCGCCGGGCTGATCCACGGCGCCTGGGACTGGGCGGTCGAGACGCTCGACGACATCTTCGACTTCGGCTGGCTTTCGGACCCGGCAGCACCGCAGCCGGCGCTCGCGGCCGAGCCCTTAGTCGGTCCGGAAGACCCCGAGTGGTTCGGGCAGAGCCCCCTTCAGACGCCCCTTCAGACGATCGTCGCGCCGATTGTACAAGACGTCGCCGACCACATTCAGGACTTCGCGGCAGAGTTTGACGGTTTCCGCCTATTCGGCCAGGACGACTACTTCTAGGGATCTTCCGGTGTCGCGACCCGTAGCCAATCAGCCGCGGAGTTCGATCACCATGATCCAGCCCTTAACGGCCGGGTCCATTGCCCGCGGCTGTTTCGGCAGGATGCGCCCCTGGCCGTCGGCGACGAGGGTCCGGCGAGAGACGCCGTTCGACAGGTTGCCGCCGATCACATCGACCTCCCAGCGCCGGACGGCGACGACCACGTCGCAATGCCCGATGAAGGGCCGCGGCACGTTGTCGAATGTCGCCCCGCGGCGCAGCGTGTTGCAGACGAGGTCGCCGGGCCGGGGCGTGTAGTTCTCCGGCCGGCGCGCCACGACCCCTGCCCGCGATCGCCCCTTTGTCGAAGCCGCGAGCGCAGCCCGCATGTAGACGCCGTGGGAGCCGGAATAGGGAAAGGCGGTCCCCGCCCCTGCCCGGCGCATCACGAAGGACACGAAGGCGCCAGACCACGCGATACGAGAACTCTTGACCCTGCGCCCTACGCCTTCCTGCCAATAGGTCAGGACACGACGCCTGTAGGTCGGTTCGTTTTCGCGGTGGCCCCGCCGGAACCGGGGATAGCCGTTCTGACGGCCCCAGTAGACCCATTCGGCAGTCGCCACCTGAACCACCCGCCCGCGCAGGCTCCGGGCCGAGGGCGCGCCGGGCACCGAAAATTCCGGTTCCGTCGGCAGGGAGGTCGAGGCGGCGCATCCGGCCAACCCCAGGATGATAATTCCAAACAGCGCGGGTACACGCCAGGGCTTCAAGCGCGCTCCCCTGCCGCGCCTATGGGCCCGCGACAATTCGACGACTTCCACTCAACCGATCCCCTGCCCCGTTGGACCTTGTTATGCTTCCACGGCGCTACTGCGCCGCAACCTGCGCGCCTCTCAGGTCGACCGCCGCCCGGCCGATGACATCGGCTGCCCGGTCGATCTCCCCTTCCGTCGTCGGCCGCCCGATGCAAAGGCGGATGCTCGCCGCCGCCCGGTCGTGTGCGAGCCCGAGGGCCGTCAGCACGTAGGACGGCTCAAGCTCCGCCGCCATGCAAGCGGAACCGGCGGAGGCCGAAACGCTGCTCTTGATACGGTCGAGCAGGGTTAACGCATCCACTCCCGGCAGGGAGACATTCAGGTTCCCCGGCAACCGGGGGGCGAGGGCGCCGTTGATATCGAGGTCAGGGACATGCAGACGCAGGCCGTCGACGAAACGGTCGCGCAGGCCGCGGGCGTGTTCCGCGTCCGCCTCCAGGCGCGTCGCCGCGACCTCCGCAGCCTTGCCAAGCCCGATGGCGAGCGGCGCCGGCAAGGTTCCGGAGCGCAAGCCCCGCTCCTGCCCGCCGCCGGAGAAAAGCGGCTCCAGCCGCACACGCGGGCGTCGCCGGACATAAAGCGCGCCGATACCCTTCGGCCCGTAGATCTTGTGACCGGAGATGCTCCTCAGGCCGCTTCCCCTCTCTCCCATGTCGACCGGACTCTTTCCGAAGGCCTGGGCGGCATCCGAGTGCAGCACGATGCCCCGGGCGTTGCACAGCCGACCGATTTCCGCCAACGGCTGGATAACGCCGATTTCGTTATGGGCGGCGAGGACGGAGACAAGCACCGTATCCTCATCGAGCGCCGCCTCGAGCGCGTCGAGATCGACCAGGCCGTCGGCACGGACATCGAGATAGGTGACCCGAGCGCCTTCCCGCTCCATATCCCGGCAGCTCTCCAGGACGCATTTATGCTCCGTCGTCAGGGTGACGATATGGGCGCGGCCGAACTGGCGCAGGTGGAAGCGGGCGACCCCCTTGACCGCCATGTTGTTCGCCTCTGTCGCGCCGGAGGTGAAGACGATTTCCCGCGCCTCCGCGCCGATCAGTCGGGCGACAGCCTCGCGGGCGTCCTCGACGGCCGCATTCGCCGTTTCCCCATGGATGTGGGCGCTGCTGACATTGCCGAAGAGCTCGCTTGCATAGGGCGCCATCGCCGCCCGCACCTCTGGGTCCACGGGGGTCGTCGCCTGATAGTCGAGATAGATCGGTGCCGTTTCCACGCAGCCTAATTAGGCCGTCCGCGACGCTGCGTAAACCCCGGCTCAATCCGCGGGCGGCGGATGGAGGACCGCCGCCGCGAGAACGAGCCCCACGGGGAGGAGAAGCGACCAGATATCGATCGCATAATGCAACACACCGGCGACAAGGGCTCCGACGACGAAGCCGGCCAGTCGGCGGCTCGCCTCGCGGATTCGGCCGCGAACCGCCTGTCGCGTCTCCGGATCTTCGCCCTGCAGGCCTTTTCCCGACGCCTCGATGACGTCGAGGGTCAGCTGCACGGTCGTCCCGGTCATGAAGTTGGTCGGCGCAATCGCGGGCAAAGCGAGCCGCATGAGCGCGGCCTGGGTTCCCATGGCCGCGACGCCGAGCATGCCGGCAACGATGTCGTTCCAATCGAGCGGGTCGGAAACCGGCTGGCTCAGCAGGCAGCCGACGAGGAAGGCGAACAGGAGGGCGGCCTCGACATAAAGCGCCGCGTGCAGCACATGATGCCCCCGCTGACGCGCCCAGCGGACCGACAACATGGTTACCGCCGCGGCGAGAATGAAGACCGGAATCGCAGCGACCTTCGCGACGATATTGGCCGCGTCCGTCCAGGCTTCCGCGCCGATGACAATGATGTTCCCCGTCACATGGGCAACGAAGAGATGATCGAGGGCAATGAAAGAGGTCGCATCGGCGAAGCCCGCGACGAAACTCAAGGTCGGTGCGAGCAAGGGATGGATCGGTGCCTTGCGCAGAACCTTTTCGAGACGTTCCGGCGGCGTGCCGCCGGCATCGTCCGGCCTATTCATGCCGCCCGGGCCGCGGTCATGGCGCGCCAGGCAGCGATGAACCGGTCGATGTCGGCCTCGGTCGTCGCCCATCCGAGGCTGACCCGGATCGCCGTTCCCGCATCGGCGTCGTCCAGCCCCATCGCGGCGAGGACGTGGGACCGCGCAACCTTGCCGGAGGAGCAGGCCGACCCGGCGCTGACCGCGACGCCGGCGAGGTCGAGCGCCATAACCTGGATCGCCGCATCCCGCCCCGGCAGGCCGATGCAGGAGGTGTTGGGAAGACGCGGGGCATCGGCGCCATGGATGCGCACCCCGGGATGTGCGTCCCGTAACGCCGTCTCCATCCGGTCGCGCAGCCGGGCCACGCGCGACGTTTCCGCGTCGAACGCAAGGCGGGCCGCCCGAGCGGCCGCGCCGAACCCCACGATGCCGATCAGGTTTTCGGTGCCCGACCTGCGCCCGCGTTCCTGGCCGCCACCGGCGAAGGGAGGGGCGACCCGCAGGCCGTCCCGCACGACCAGCGCGCCGACACCGGCGGGGCCGCCCAGTTTATGGGCCGAAAGGGTCATGAGATCGACGGCCAGCGCCGCGAAATCGACCGCAATCTTGCCCGGTGCCTGGACGGCGTCCGTATGCACCAGCGCGCCCGTTCCGCGGGCCGCCCCGACGATGGCTTCCAGAGGTTGGAGAACGCCGGTCTCGTTGTTCGCCAGCATCACCGAGAGCACCGAGTCGGTCGCCGCCCCGCCGAGGCGCCGGCCGAGCGCATCCAGGTCGACCACGCCTTCTCGATCGACCGGGACGATCTCCGATGCATGGACCAGAACGCTGGGATGCTCTGTCGCCCCGGCGATGCGACGCGGCCGGCCGGTTGCGGCAAGGGCCAGGCCATTGGCTTCTGTCCCGCCGCTGGTAAAGACGATGTCGCCCGGCCGCGCGCCGACCAGATCCGCGACTTCCGCGCGCGCCGCTTCGACAAGTCCCCGTGCCCAGCGCCCCTCGCCATGGACCGAGGACGCGTTTCCCGTGCGATCAAGCACGGCGAGCATGGCATCCCGGGCCTCCGGCCGCAGGGGCGCCGTCGCGTTGCAGTCGAGATAGCTGCGCTTCTCGGCGGGCGTAACGCCACTTGCCGGCGGGCTCATGACAAGTCTCCCGATCAACGTGCCGGGCCTGAAGCGGCCGATGCCGCCAGTCCCGGCCTGCCATGTCTGCTAGGCCTGTTTCTTCTCCGGCTCGGCCTCGGGGGCGGCTCCACCCTCGATCTCGCGCTGCTGGCCGGCTTCCAGCTCTTCTATGCGTTCCGCCATCTGGCTCATCTGGCTGCGCATGGTCTCGAGTGCACGGACAACCGGGTCCGGCATGTCGTCCGGCGTACCATAGGCCATGAAACGCGCCTGGGCCTCCTTGTCCCTCGGCATGACCACGCGGGCCGGGATGCCGGTGACAGTCACGCCGGGCGGCACTTCCCGCACGACGACGGCATTCGCCCCGACCCGCGCGTTCTCGCCGACCTTGAAAGGTCCGAGGATTTGGGCACCGGAGCCGACAATGACACCGTCCCCCAGGGTCGGATGACGCTTCACGTTGCGCTGGCTGTCGCTGTCGACGGACGGCGAGGTGCCTCCCAGGGTGACGCCCTGATAAAGCGTGACGTCATCGCCCAGTTCGGCCGTCTCGCCGATGACGACCCCCATGCCATGGTCGATGAACAGCCGCTGCCCGATCTTCGCGCCGGGGTGAATCTCGATCCCGGTCCAGAACCGGCCCCATTGGGAAACCCACCGTCCGATGAGATGCAGCCGGTGGCGCCACAGCCAGTTCGACAGGCGGTAAAAGACGAGCGCGTGAAATCCCGGATAGTTCAGAAAAACTTCCAGCCGCGACTTGGCGGCGGGGTCGCGCGCCATCATCGCATCGATTTCTTCAAGGAATCTCTTGAACATTGGCGCGCTTTAACTCATATGGGTCGGCGCTTCGGCCGCTGCGTCCATACGGCGCCGATCGGGCCCGCGCCGCCTCTTCCGTCGATATATGGCGGAAAAAGAAAAGGATCAACATGGCGCATCGCGGAAGTCCGTTTCGGCGGCGCCCGGTCCCCCGGTCCGGTTCCACTTCGCTTTTGTTCGCGGTGTAGAGTTGCCCGCCGCGCGAAGCTAATTGATAGCAGAATAACAACACAAGAAAGACGAGAGGTTCGCCAGTCATGCCAGATGTGATCATTGCAGGGCCCGAGGGGCGCCTCGAAGGGCGCTATCACCACAGCCGGGTCGAGAACGCGCCGCTCGCGCTGTTCCTGCATCCACATCCGGAACATGGCGGGACGATGAACAACAAGATCGTCTACAAACTGTTCCACCTGTATGCGGAACGCGGGTTTTCCTGCCTGCGCGTGAATTTCCGGGGGGTCGGACGCTCCCAGGGCTCCTTCGACCGCGGCGAGGGCGAACTGAGCGACGCCGCCGCCGCGCTCGACTGGATGCAGGCGACCAATCCGAATTCCACCGGCTGCTGGGTGGCCGGCTTCTCCTTCGGCGCCTGGATCGGCATGCAGCTTCTGATGCGCCGGCCGGAGATCGACGGCTTCATCTCTATCGCGCCGCCAGCCAACATGTACGACTTCGGCTTCCTCGCCCCCTGCCCCTCCTCCGGACTGATCGTCCATGGCGCCGCCGACCGGATCGTCCCGGAGGAATCGGTGCAGAAGCTGGTCAACAAGCTGAAGGCCCAGAAGGGCATCACCATCGACTACGAGGTGATCCCCGATACCGATCATTTCTTCACCGAGACGACCGACGTGATGCTGGACCTCGTCGGCACCTATCTCGACCGCCGCATGGCCGAGGCCGCCCAGGCCGAAGCCAGCTAGGGCCTCGGCGGGGCGTCCAGGACCTAGTCGACAGCCGCCGGCACCGTCGGCCGGAAGCGGACACCCCCGGTCATCGGCTTGGGCACTCCCGTTGTCGGGGGCAGGCTGAGCGGCAGCCCTTCCAGCGAGCGGACGGCGAGCCAGGCGAAGGCATGTGCCTCGAGCGCGTCGCCGTTCCAGCCGGCCTCCTCGATCGGCAGCACGGGCACGCCGCCCGCCCCTTCCGCTAGGGCCACCATCATCGCTTCGTTGTGGCGCCCGCCGCCGGTCACGAGCCAGGAACGGGGTGGATCGGGGTAATGCCGCGCCGCCGCGAGGATCGACCGCGCGGTGAAGGCAGCTAGGGTCGCGGCCCCGTCCTCGGTCGAGTGCCCGGCCAGATCCTCGGCATGAAAGGCGTTGCGGTCGAGGCTCTTGGGCGGCGCCTCAGCGAAATAGGGATGGGACAGAAGCCGGTCGAGAAGCGCCCCGTCCACCGTTCCGGCCAGCGCCGTTTCCCCGCCCGGGTCGAAGGCCCTGCCGAGCCTCAGGGTCATCCAGTCGTCGAGGAGCGCGTTGCCCGGCCCGGTATCGAAGGCGACCATCTGGGTGAGATCGGGCTCGGCCGCCCGGACGTCAAAGCCCGCGCCGATCCAGGTGGCGTTCGCCACCCCGCCGATATTGACGACAGCGAGCGGACGGTCCAGCGGATCCGCGATGACGGCGTGGAAGAGAGGCGCGAAAGGCGCGCCCTGCCCGCCGGCGGCGATGTCGGCTGCCCGAAAATCGAACACCACGGGAATGCCCACCGCGTCCGCCAGGGCCTGGGCATCGCCGATCTGGACGGTCTGTTTGCGGTCGGGGCGGTGGAGGATGGTATGGCCGTGAAAGCCGACGACATCCACCTGGCCGGCCTGGAAGCCGGACGCGGTCAAGAGCGCTCGGACGGCGGCGATATGGGCATTCGTAATCGAGGCGACCAGCCCGGCGGGCGCTTGCTCCTTGCCCAGAGATGCTCGGATCTGGCTCCGAAGGTCGTCGTCGTAGGGGATCGTGATCGCCGGGCCGACATCGACTGCGGCGCGCCCGTCGGTGCGCAGGATGGCCGCGTCGACGCCGTCCATCGACGTCCCGCTCATCAGCCCGATGGCAAGGCGGCTCTTCGGTTCGATGGCTGGGCTCCCCAAAATGCAGGCCGGGCCGATTGAGACAGGCCCGGCACTATGATACATCGGCGCCCTTCCCAGGCCCCGGAGCGCGTCAGCGGACCCCTTGTCCATGCGCGCGGATGACAGGAAAATGACTGAAGCACAATCGCACGGACCGTTCAAATCGGACTTGCTCCGCGCCCTGTCGGAGCGCGGCTTCGTCCACCAGATCACCGACCCGGAGGGCCTGGACGCGAAGGCCGCCGAACGCCAGGTGGTGGCCTATATCGGGTTCGACGCAACGGCCGACAGTCTTCACGTCGGCGGTCTCTTGCAGATCATGCTTCTGCGCTGGCTGCAGCAGACCGGCAACAAGCCCATCGTTCTCATGGGCGGCGGCACGACCAAGGTCGGCGACCCCTCCGGCAAGGACGAGTCCCGCCAGATGCTGACCGATGCGCAGATTCAGGCGAACATCGACGGCATCAAAGGCATCTTCTCGCGCTTCCTGACCTTCGGGGACGGGCCGACCGACGCCGTCATGGTCAACAACGACGACTGGCTTTCGGGGCTCGAATACATTCGCTTTCTGCGCGAATACGGACGCCATTTCACGATCAATCGCATGCTGACCTTCGACAGCGTGCGTCTGCGCCTGGACCGAGAACAACCG
>CAYGKX010000107.1:0-10809 GCA_964350225.1 uncultured Rhodospirillaceae bacterium
TGGCTGTTTTCCGTCCTCTGGTTCTTGGTGTAGCCGGAGCGCTGACCCTCGGCGCCTGTGGCATCGGCAAGGACATCAACTACATCAGCGACTCGATTACGGGTAAGAAGTCCAACAGCGATGTGGCGGTCACTACCAACGCGCCGCTGGTCACGCCGCCCGACTACGCGCTGCGTCCGCCGACCGACAGCAAGTCGGCCGGCAATCGCTCGACGGAGCGTAACGCGCGGACGGTGCTGCGGACGGCGCCGACGGGCACGACCCCGGCCGTCGGCCGTCCCGTCGCACCGGGCGAGCGGTCGCCGGCTGAGAACGAATTGCTGCGCAAGGCGGGCATGGAGCGGACGACCTCCAGCACGGTTCGCCGTACGCTCGATATCGAGAACAATCGCGACAAGGCGGACGAGAAAAAGTTCGTCGACAAGGTCGTCAAGTACGACCCGAACCGGAAGGGCACGGACGACGCCCAGGGCCGAGACGCCCGCCAGTCCAAGCCGGTCATCAAGCGCGACAACGAATTCTAGCGCTATCTGCTAAAGCCGGCGCGAGCGGTATCACGCCGCCATTGTTCCGCCCAACTTCGGGACACAATACAAGGCGCGGTGCGCATTTACGGCGCATCGCGCCTTTTTTGTGTCTCGCCTGTTCGTCGCCGCGCTGGGCCGGGGCGGCGTTAGGGCCCGGGGCGGCGTTAGGGCCACGGTAACGCGGAAGGAACTATGTCTCGCGTTGTCGACCGAACGCGTTCCCGGGGCGCTGCGACGCAGGACAGGTTCGACCGGCCTTGCCACGCCCACGACCCGACAGACGGAGCCATATCCGCATGATACCTGCCAGCGTTTTGCCGCTTCGGCGCCACCTTGCGATCGCCGGGTTCGCCCTCGGCGCGGTTGCTGCCCTGGCCTGGACCGCAGCCCCCGCCGTCGCGGAGACCGCGAAGCCTGTCGCCAAGACCGGATCCGGCGTCTTCAAGCCGGAGGTCGCATTCCTGGATAACGGCATGCAGGTCATCGTGATGACCCACCGCCGCGCACCCGTCGTGACGCACATGGTCTGGTACAAGGTCGGCTCAGCCGACGAGCCGCGCGGTAAGTCCGGTATCGCCCATTTCCTCGAACATCTGATGTTCAAGGAGACGAAGACCCTCGGCAATGGGGAGTTCTCCCGCATCGTAGCGTCGAACGGCGGGCAGGAGAATGCGTTCACCTCCTACGACTACACCGGCTACTACCAGAAGGTCGCGAAGGACCGGCTGCCGATCGTCATGCGCATCGAGGCCGACCGGATGACCAACCTGGTGCTGCAGGAAAAGGATGTCGCCTCGGAACGGAAGGTCATCCTCGAGGAACGCAGCTCGCGCACCGACACGCGGCCCAGTTCTCTCCTGTGGGAACAGATGATGGCCTCCCTCTATCAGCACTATCCGTATCGCATCCCCGTGATCGGCTGGCGTTACGAGATGGAGCGGCTGTCGCGCCAGGACGCCCTCGACTTCTACAAGAAGCACTACGCCCCGAATAACGCGATCCTCATCGTCTCCGGCGACGTGACGATGGCCGACGTGCTGCCGCTGGCAAAGAAGTACTACGGCCCGATCAAGCGGGCTGCGGTGCCGCCCAGGACGCGGGTGCACGAGCCGCCGCAACGCGTCGCCCGTCGCCTCGTCATGCACGACAAGCGGGTCAACGCGCCCAGCTGGACGCGGCTCTACTATGCGCCGAGCTTCAGCTACGGCGCGAAGAAGCACGCCTATGCCCTGTCTGTCCTGTCCGAGATCCTGGGCGAATCCGATACCAGCCGGCTCTATCGCCGTCTCGTCGTCGAACAGAAGGTCGCGACCGGCCTCGGTACCGACTACACGGGCACCCGGCTCGGCCCCGGATATTTCTATATCGGTGTGTATCCGGCCGCCGGCGTGCCGATCGCCAAGCTCGAAGCGGCGCTGGATGCGGAGATCGAGAAGCTTCTGAAGGACGGCATCACCGAAGAGGAACTGTCCCGTGTCAAACTGCGGATGGCGGCCGAGATCGCCTATGCGCGCGAGAATACGCGGGCCGGTGCCTATTCCCTCGGTGGCGCGCTGACCACCGGTCAGACCGTCGCCGACGTTGAGGCCTGGCCGGATCGGATCGCGGCCCTGACGGTCGCCGACGTCAATGCGGCGGCCCGCTATGTCCTAATGGCCCGGAAATCGGTGACCGGCGTCCTTCTGCCGGCGAAGCCCGCGCCAAAGTCCAAGTCGAATTGAGCGAGCGCCAGATGACACGCCTGATCCCGTCCCCTCTCCGCGCGCTCGCCCTGGCAGCGCTGCTGGCGGTCGTGGCCGCCGGCGTCGCGTCCAAGCCGGCCGGCGCCGTCGATGTCGTCAAGATCACCAGCCCCGGCGGCATCAAGGCCTGGGTGGTGGTCGACAAGACAACGCCGATCCTGACGATCTCCTTCGCCTTCCGGGGCGGCGCGGTGCGCGACCCGGCGGGCAAGGAAGGTCTCGCCAAGATGGTCACCAACCTGCTCGATCAGGGCGCGGGGAACCTCGATGCCCAGGCCTTGCAGCGCCAGATCGAGGATATGTCGATCCGGTTCTCGATCAGCGCCAGCCGCGATTCGGTGCTTGGCAGCCTGCGGACTCTGGCCAGCCGAAAGGACGACGCCTTCCGCCTGTTCGCCTTGATGATGACCAAGCCCCGGTTCGACAAGGAAGCGGTCGCCCGGGTCCGGCGCCAGCTGGTCAACGTGGCCATCCGGGCGGAGAAGAAGCCCTCGACCATCGCGGCGCGCAGCTTCATGGCCCGCGCCTATCCGCATCTTCCCTACAGCCGCCCCAGCGGCGGGACACCAAAGTCGCTGGCGGCGATCACCGATGCCGATCTGCGCGGCTTCGTGAAAGGCACATTCGCCCGGGACAATCTGGTGGTCGGCGTGGTGGGCAATGTCGATCCCAAGGAGGTCGGCCCCTGGCTCGACCGGATGTTCGGCGCCCTTCCGGCCAAGTCGGCGCCGCTGACGGTGAAATGGACGGCGCCGAAGCTCGATGGCAAGGTCCATGTCGTGCCCTTCGACGTGCCCCAGTCCCAGATCGTCTTCGGGCAGGCGGGTCTCAAGCGGCATGACAAGGACTTCATCCCCGCCTTCGTGATGAACCGCATCCTCGGCCGGGGCAGCTTCACATCGCGCCTGTATACGGAGGTGCGGGAGAAACGCGGCCTCGCCTACGGCATCTACACGGTCCTCTCGCCGATGGACTATTCCGCGCTCTATTACGGTTCGACCGCGACGACCAACGCGGCGGCCGGACAGGTCATCCGGATCGTCCGCGCGGAATGGGAGAAGATGGCGAAGGAGGGTGTGACGGCGGAGGAACTGGCGGCCGCCAAGAAATACCTGACTGGCGCCTACCCGCTCTATTTCTCGGAGGCGAAGGGCCTCGCGAGTACCCTCGTCGCCGCCCAGCTCGACGATCTGCCGTCGGACTATTTCAACAAGCGCAACAGCTATATCGAGGCGGTGACGGTCGACGATATCAAGCGGGTGGCGAAGCGTCTGTTGAAGGAGAAGCAGCTGACCTTCGTGGTTGTCGGCAAGCCGAAGGGTCTTTAGGCTTTTCGCCGGTTCCACGACCCGCGGGTCCCGACCGGCGGGCCTTCGCGGGCGAATCCCGAAAGACCTTCCGTGCCCTACGAACAGGAAATCGACGGCTGCCTCGCTCCGCGCCTGGGAGATGCCGGGCTGGATCCGGCGGCGCTCGACGGCGCGATCGGACGGGCCGCCCCGGCGCTCGCCCGGCTTCGCGATCTCTACGAGGGCGGCTCCCTGCCGCTTCTTCACCTGCCGTCGCGAAGCGACGATCTCCAGGCGCTCGACCGGCACGTTTCCCGCTTCCGCCAGCGTGACGGCGTCCTGGTCCTGGGCATCGGGGGCTCGTCGCTTGGCGGCCAGACCCTGGTGAACCTGGCCGCCGGCCCGAACGGTCATGCCCGGCCCGTCTTTCTCGACAATATCGACCCCGATGTCTTCGATGCCTGGATCGACCGGGCCTCGCGCGACGATGTGGGCGTCATCGCCATATCCAAGTCGGGCGGCACGGCGGAGACCCTGGTCCAGGTGCTGGCCGCCTGGAACCATATCGCCGCCGCCGTGGGCCGCGAGACGGCGGCGAAGCGGTTCCTGATCGTGACCGAGCCGGGCGACCGTCCCCTGCGCCGCTTCGCCGAGCGCAACGGCATCGCCTGCCTCGACCACGACCCCAGGGTCGGCGGCCGCTTCTCGGCCCTGTCGGTCGTCGGCCTCCTGCCGGCGCTGATCGCCGGTGTCGATGCCCTGGCCGTGCGTGCCGGCGCCCAGGCCGTTGTTGCCCGCATGCTGGCCGCTTCGTCCCCCGCGGACTGCCCGCCCGCCGTCGGCGCCGCGCTCACTCTCGCACTGCATCGGGAACGGGGCATCGGCAACTGCGCGCTGATCGTCTACAGCGACCTCCTGCGCTCCTTCCCTCACTGGTACGCCCAGCTCTGGGCGGAGAGCCTCGGGAAGGCCGGGCATGGCCTGAACCCGATACCCGCGGTCGGCGCGGTCGACCAGCACAGTCTCCTCCAGCTCTGGCTCGACGGTCCCCGGGACAAGCTGATCACCCAGGTTCGGGCGGACAGGACCGGGACCGGCCTCGACGCGACGGGGGCGGAACTCGACCCCGACCTCGGCTATCTCGCCGGCCGGACGATGGGCGATCTCATGGGCGCGGAACAGCGCGCGACCCGCGAGGCGTTGGTCGCCGCCGGCCGCCCGGTCCGCGTCATGCGCATCGAGAAGGTCGGCGCCGAAAGCCTGGGCGCCCTCATGATGCATTTCATGCTGGAGACAATCGTCGCCGGCTTCATGCTCGGCGTCGACCCGTTCGACCAGCCGGCTGTGGAAAACGGCAAGGTCCTGGCGCGGAAATATCTTTCCGAGATGTAGCGCCGGCGCGTACAATATCTAGATGACGATACGGCTTCTGCCCCCATACCTTGTTAACCGGATCGCCGCCGGAGAGGTGGTGGAGCGGCCCGCTGCGGTCGTGAAGGAACTGGTCGAGAATGCGCTAGATGCCGGGGCGACGCGCATCGACGTGACCGTCCGCCAGGGCGGGCGGGCGCTGGTGTCGGTGGTCGACGACGGCTGCGGCATGGGGCCGGACGAGCTGGCGATCGCCGTCGACCGGCATGCGACGTCGAAGCTGCCGGACGACGACCTCGTCCATATCGCCTCGCTCGGCTTTCGCGGCGAGGCGCTGCCCTCCATCGGGGCGGTCAGCCGCCTGACGATCACCAGCCGGCTCGCCAAGGGGACGTCCGGGGCGGGCGACAGCGCCTGGGCCATCCGGGTCGAGGGCGGCGCCAAGCACGCGCCGGAGCCGGCGGCCCATCCGGCCGGCACCCGGGTCGAGGTGCGCGACTTGTTCTACGCGACCCCCGCGCGCCTCAAGTTCCTCAAGACAGAGCGGACCGAGCAGAACCATGCCATCGATGTCGTGCAGCGGCTCGCCATGGCCCATCCGGCGGTCGCCTTTTCCGTCACCGGCGACGACGGCCGGGTGCTCCTGAAGCTGCCGGCGGAGCAGGGCGATCTGCTTGACGCCCGACTTCAGAGGCTCGGCGCCATCATGGGGCGGGAGTTCCGGGAGAACGCCCTGCCGGTCGACGCGGAACGGGAGGGCATCCGCCTTACCGGCTATACGGGCCTGCCGACCCTCAACCGGGGCACCGCGCAGCACCAGTATCTATTCGTCAACGGCCGCCCCGTGCGCGACCGGCTGGTGGTCGGCGCGGTGCGCGGCGCCTATCAGGATTTCCTCGCCCGGGACCGCCACCCGATGGTCGCGCTCTTTGTCGAGCTGCCGCCGGAGGAGGTCGACGTCAACGTTCATCCGGCAAAGACCGAAGTGCGTTTCCGCGACGCCGGGCTCGTGCGCGGGCTCATTGTCGGTGCGCTGCGCCATGCGCTGGCGGAGGCGGGGCACCGCGCCTCGACCACCGTCGCCCAGGCCGCCCTCGGCGCCTTCCGGCCCCAGGGCCTGGGACAGGGGCAGGGGTATGGTTCAGGGCCGGGTCTGCCGTCCGGCTCCCTTGGCGGCTGGGCCGGCCACTCAACGCCGCCGCGCCCCATCGATGCGGGGCTTGCGGAGGCGGTGCATGCCGCCTACGCGCCGGGGCCGGCCTCCTCTTTCGACGGCACGGACAACCCGTCGGCCCCGCCCCCCGCCGAGGCCCTTGCCGAGGAGCGGATGGATCATCCCCTCGGCGCGGCCCGGGCGCAGGTGCACGAGACCTATGTCGTCGCCCAGACCCGGGACGGCATTGTCATCGTCGACCAGCATGCCGCGCACGAACGGCTGGTCTACGAACGCATGAAAGCGATGCTTGCCAATGGCGGGGTCAAGCGCCAGATGCTTCTGATCCCGGAGATCGTGGAGCTGGAAGGGCCCGCCGCCGAACGCCTCCTGGCCCGCACCGAGGAACTGGCAGAACTCGGCCTCGTCGTCGAGCCCTTCGGGCCGGGCAGTGTCGCCGTCCGCGAAACCCCGGCGCTGCTCGGCGAGGGCGACATCCAGGGTCTGGTCCGGGATCTGGCCGACGAACTGGCCGAACTGGGCGGGACCTTCGCCCTGAAGGAACGGCTCGAGGAGGTCTGTGGAACCATGGCCTGCCATGGCTCGATCCGGGCCGGCCGAAGGCTCAATGCCCGGGAGATGGATGCCCTCCTGCGCGAGATGGAGGCGACCCCCCATTCCGGGCAGTGCAATCACGGCCGTCCGACCTATGTCGAACTGAAATTGTCGGATATAGAGAAGCTGTTCGGACGACGCTGACGGTCAGTTGAGGGGGCGCATGATCCAGGATGGGACGGGGGTGGCGATCTGCGCGCCTCGCAGGACGGTGGCGGGCCGCAGCGTCTAGACCATGAGCCAACGGAACGACCCAGCGCGGGAGAAGCCGACACGGCACTCCGGCGGATACGCCGTGTGCCTTCTGATCGTGTTCATCGACATGGTCGGCTTCGGCGTCATCATTCCCTTTTTGCCCTTCTGGGCCGAGAAATACGGCGCCGGCCCGGCCATCGTCACCCTGGTGATGACGACCTTTTCGGCCTGCAGCTTCCTGTCCTCCTTCCCGCTCGGCTGGTTGTCGGACCGGTGGGGACGAAAGCCCGTTCTCCTTCTGACCATCGGCGGGTCGGCCATCGGCTTCGCGATCCTGGCGGTGGCCCAGTCGCTCTGGCTCATCTTCCTCGCCCGTGCCGTCGGCGGAATCTTTGGCGGCAACATCGCCGTCGCCCAGGCCTATATCGCCGACACGACGGACGACGCGGGGCGGGCGAAGGGAATGGGGCTGATCGGCGCGGCCTTCGGGCTGGGTTTTGTCTTCGGTCCGGCCCTGGGCGGTCTCCTCGCGGGGCCGGACCCGATGAATCCGAATTTCCGGCTGACCTTCTGGGTCGCCTTCGGCATTTCCATGTTTTCCGTCGTCCTGGGCCTGTTTCTCCTCAAGGAGCCTGAGCGGCACAAGGACGTCGGCCCTAACCTGAGCCCGCTCGACCGATTCAAAACGCTTTTCGTCGCGATCCGAATGCCCGGCGTCTCGGTGCCGATCCTGGTCGGCTTTGTCGTCATCTTCGCGCTCGCGGGGCTCGAGGCGACCTATGCCCTGTGGACCAACAGGACCCATGGATGGGGGCCGCAGGCCAACGGATATTTCTTCGCCTGTATCGGCGTCGTCCTCGCGTTGGTCCAGGGCGGCCTGATCGGGCCGGTCTCGCGCAAGATCGGCGATCGGCGCATGCTGATCCTGGGCGTCGCCGCCCTCGCCCTCGGCATGGCGCTGGTACCGGCCAGCCTGACGATGACGGTCCTGGTCATCAGCGGCATCGCCATCGCCGTGGGCGCCGGGTTCGCCACCCCGGCCATGAGTACTCTGGCCTCGCGCAACGCACCGGAAGACAAGCAGGGCGCGATCATGGGGGCGGCACAGTCGGTGCAAAGCCTCGCACGGGTGGTGGGGCCGGCGGTGGCCGGTGTCCTCTTCGCCTCGCTCGGCCGGGATGCGCCCTACTATTTCGGTGCGGCGGTCCTGCTCTTCGCTCTTGGATTGATCTTCGCGCTGTACCAGCGCCTGGCGAAGCCGGAGCCTCAGCCACCGGGAGAATAGCGGAAGAGGACGACCTGCGCGGCGCCATAGCGGCGCGTGTCCAGACGCTCGAACCCGTCGGGCGCATCGGGCGCCGGATCCTTCGACGCGAGTTCCAGGACGCAGATGGCGCCGGGAGATATCCATCCGGCTGCTGCGAGCGCGGCCAGCGCCTCGGGGCCCGCGCCGCTGGCGTAGGGCGGGTCGAGCAGAACCAGGGCCGCCGGAGGCCCGGCGGGTGCCGGCGGCCGCGTCGCGTCGCCGCGGACGAAACGGCAGCGGCCGGTTTCGCCCAGGCTTTCGGCATTCTTCCGTGCGCAATCCATCGACGCGCTGTCCGTGTCCAGGAAGACCGCCCGCGCCGCACCGCGCGACAGGGCCTCGAGCCCGAGCGCACCGGTGCCGCAGAAGCCGTCGAGAACCACGGCATCCGTGACGATGGACTGGCCACCCGGGCCGAGCCCGGCATGGATCAGACGATTGAACAGGGCTTCCCGGGTTCGGTCGGCGGTCGGTCGGACATCCCGTCCGGCGGGCGCCGCGAGCGGCCGTCCCCTATGACGGCCGCCGACGACCCGCATGTCCGCCACTCCGGCCGGTTCCGGCAGCGGGGCGCTTGCTGCCGCTCCCGCGCTTATCGTCAGCCCTGCGTTTCGCGCCGACCGGTCCTTTGTTGCCGGACGGTCCATTCGTGCCGGTGGACCGGGGGCCGTTTCGCTGGCCTTCCGGCTTTCCGCCCGCTTTTCCGCCCGGTTTTCCACCCGCCTTGCCAACCAGCCTTCCTTTTGGCTGTCCGGCGCCTGTCTCCCGAAGAACCCCGCGGGCCTTCCCGGCCGGCGTCTTCGACAGGGCCAGCTTCTTGCCCGACCCGGCGGCCGGGCGCGGGCCCTTCGGCTTCGTGGCGGGTTCGCCGGATGGCGGCGTGCCGGTCAGACCGGGGATCTTGCCGCCCACCTGGTCGCGCAGCACCTTGTCGGCGACCTGTTGGACCTTTCCCGGCTCGAGGCTGCCAAGCTGGAAGGGGCCGTAACTGATGCGGATAAGGCGGTTCACAGTCAGTCCCAGATGCTCGCAGACTTTCCGGACCTCGCGGTTCTTGCCCTCGCGCAATGTCAGGGCAAGCCAGGCGTTCGCACCCTGCTGGCGCTCCAGCTCCGCCTCGATAGGCCCATACTGGACGCCGTCGATCTCAATCCCGTCCTTCAGCCCGGCGAGGGCCGCGGGGGCCGGCCGGCCGAACACCCGCACCCGGTAGCGCCGTGCCCAGCCGGTCGACGGCAGCTCCAGATAGCGTGCCAGTTCCCCGTCGTTGGTCAGGAGGAGCAGGCCCTCGGTCGTGATATCGAGCCGGCCGACGGCGACCACGCGGGGCATCGTCTTCGGCAATTGCTCGAAAACGGTCGGCCGCTTCTGCGGGTCGCGCGCCGTCGTGACCAGTCCCGCGGGCTTGTGAAAGCGCCACAGGCGGGTCGGCTCCGTCGCCTGCAGCGGCTTGCCGTCGACGACGATGTGGCTCTTGTCCGTCACCAGGAAAGCAGGGGTGGTCAGGACCGTCCCGTCGACCGACACCCGTCCGGCAGCGATCCAGCGCTCGGCGTCGCGGCGGGAGCAGAGGCCCGCGCGGGCCAGCCGCTTGGCGATCCGTTCGCCCGTTCCCGCGCCCGTTCCCGAGCCCGTTCCCGAGCCCGCCCCGTCGTTCTTGCCGCTCATGTGCCGCACGCACCGAGAAAGGCGTCGAAAATACGCTCGTCGCCCGCGCTGATATGGAACTCCGGATGCCACTGCACGCCGAGGCAAAAGCGGTAGCGCTGCGCCTCGATGCCCTCGATGACGCCGTCGGAGGCAGTCGCGTTGACGACGATACCCTCGGGCTCGTCGGCCGCTGCCTGATGATGGGCGCTGTTTACCGCCAGCTCGTCCGTCCCGACGATGCGGTGGAGGAGGGTCCCTGGGACGACCGCTACCGTATGCCCGGCCTCGTCGCGCGGGTTCGGCTGCTCGTGCGCCAGGGGATCGGTAACGGTGTCGGGGATATGCTGGATCAGCTTGCCCCCCAGGACGACATGGAGCAACTGCTGCCCGCCGCAGATGCCGAGGACAGGCATGTCGCGCGCGAGCGCTCCCCGGGTCACGGCGAATTCGAAGCTCGTCCGCCGGTCCTTGGTCTTGACCGTCGCGTGTTTCTCCCCACCGCCGTAAAGGGCCGGGTCGACGTCGAAGGCGCCGCCGGTGACGATCAGGCCGTCCAGCCGGTCGAGATAGGCGTCTGCCATCTCCGGTTCGTGGGGCAGGGCGACCGGCAGGCCGCCCGCCGCGGCGACCGCGCCGCAATAGTTTTCGCGCAGGGCATACCAGGGGAACTTCGAGTAGCCCCCCGCCTCTTCTGCGTCGAGGGTGATACCGATGATCGGCACCGCCATGGTCCGAATTCCTTCGTGATCGGCGGCGTTGAGGGCGGGCCGCCTGCCGCCGCGGCGGATCATAGGCGGGCGCCGGGCCGAAAACAATGTCGTCTCAAGACCTTGACCGTCAGAGTATGCGGGTGCATTTGCAGCTTGTTACAGTGGGTTGGCGGCGCTTCGCCGCCACTTCTCAGGGAAAAACAAGATGGCCAGCTCGAATAAGCCGCCTATCGAAGGTCTCGACGACCTCG
>CAYGKX010000108.1:0-10700 GCA_964350225.1 uncultured Rhodospirillaceae bacterium
GGTGGAGTTGAATGCCGACGGCAGCTTCGTCTACACGCCGGGCGAAGTTCCGCCGCCGCCGCCCGGCGCCTCCAGCATGTTCGGGGGCAGCGTCTCCTTCCTCGACGGGACGACCGGCAGCACCTTCAACGGGCGGATCGACGGCGGCGACCACGGCACTTCCGTCGCCATGGCTGGCGACGTCAACGGCGATGGCATCATGGATTTCGTCGTCGGCGCGCCCGGGGCGGCCGGTCTCGGCCCGCCCGGCGGAGGCGAGGGCGGCGAGGGCGCCGCGGGCGAGGCCTATGTGGTCTTCGGGACCGACAGCGGCCTGGGCGTTCAGTTCGATCCCTACGACCTGACCGGCGCCAACGGCTTCAGCATCATGGGCGGTCCGGCCCGTGGCGCGGAACTGGGCTCCAGCGTTTCTTCGGCGGGCGACATCAACGGCGACGGGTTTGCCGACGTGATCGTCGGCATGCCCTTCGCCAGCTTGCATGACGTCGGGCTTGGCGGTGGAGAAGGTGGCGGTGGCGGCGAGGGTGCCGGCGGGGAAGGCGGAGGCGGCGAGGGCGGCGGCGGGGAAGGCGGCGGCGAGGGCGGCTTCTACGGCTATGGCATGGGTGGTGCGGTCGTCGTCTTCGGCGGCGACGGGGGCTTCTCCGACATCGTTACGCTCGACGATATCGACGGCACCAACGGCTTCATCGCGATCGGCGCCTACGATAACGAGGGCGCCGGCTATCACGTGACGGGCGGCGGCGACCTGAACGGCGACGGCATCGACGATGTGGTCCTGACCACCCGGGTCGTGAACGGTTACGAACCGGCCGCCTATGTCGTTTTCGGCACGGACACGGGCTTCGACCGGATCGTCGACCTTGGTACCGTCGGCGGCGGCACCGGCTTCCGGCTGGAGACGCCGGGCCTGGACGGCGACCGGGAAATCTCCTCGGTGTCGATTGCGGGCGATGTGAACGGCGACGGCCTGGACGATCTGCTCATCGGTCTTTCCTCGGCCGGCGACGGAACGTCGGAGGGGGCCGCCTATGTCCTGTTCGGCACCGACCAGGGCTTCGCCGATACGGTATTCGTCGACACGCTCGACGGCACGAACGGCTATCTGGTCACGGGCACCCAGCCGCTCGACCGGCTCGGCACGTCCGTTTCCGGTGCGGGCGACGTCAATGGCGACGGCATCGACGACTTCATCGTCGGTGCGCGCGGGCATTTCGACTCCGACAGCGGCAGGATCGGCGCCGCCTATGTCGTCTTCGGCACGACCGGCGCAACCCCGGCGACCCTCGATGTCGGAACACTGGATGGAACCAACGGCTTCCGGCTGGTGGGCGCGAACAGCTATGGCTCCTTCGGTACGTCGGTCAGCCGGGCGGGCGACGTCAACGGCGACGGCATCGACGACGTCCTGGTCGGCGCCTCGACCGACGGCTTTACCGGCGACGCCTATGTCGTCTTCGGCCGCGACAGTGCCTTCGACGCGGAGATCGATGTCGCCGCGCTCGACCCGTCGGCGGGTTTCGTGCTTCAGGGCTCCGACCCCTTCGGGGCGATGGGCTTTTCGGTGGCGGGCGGCGGAGATCTGAATGGCGATGGCGTCGACGACATACTGGTCGGCGCGCCGCGAGCCTATGGCGACGGCCCGACGATCTTCGGCGGCGAGGGGGGCGCCGGCTCCTTCTACTACGCCGGCGAGACCTACATCTATTATGGCCATCCGGGAGTTGCGCCCACAGACCGCGACAGCTTCACCTACGTCATCGAGGACGCTGACGGGGACACGGCGTCGGCGACCGTGACGATCGATATCGAAGAGAGCGTCGCGGTCGAGCGGACCGTCTGGGCGCCGGACGCCGATGGCTCTTACATCTATGGCATCGGAGCGGACCCTCCCGAGGGACTGGAGACGACGGGCAGCGCGCGGATCACCGAAGCGCCCACAGACGACGGCATCACGATGGCGGTCATCCATCCGACCTTCCTGGAGGCCTATCCGGTGGATGAGGGCGACATCATCGACGTCGCCGAATTCGTGACGGCGGGCCTATTGCCCAACCAGGACGGACTGCCCGGCCAGGGGCATTTCGAGGTCGAGTGGTATGATGGCGGAACGCCGACCGGGATCGTCCAGCGGTTCGCGACAAACAGCGTGGGCTCCGCTTCGCCTGTCGCGACGACGGCCCAGGGCTTCGGCGCGGGGCCCATCGGCACGCTGCCTTATATCGCCGCGCTGGCGTTCGACGGTGCTTCGCCCGGATCCGTCGCCCTCGACGAGGTCGCGTCGCACCGCGACATCGTCTTCGACATCCTGACCGATCACAGAAGCGGCAGCGCAAACCCGCCCACGGCAATGGTCGTCCAGTTGCATGTCGACCTGTCCGGCGACGGGGGACCGGATGCCAGCTTCACCCTGGCGCCGCTGGGCTCCGCCTGGGTCGACAGCGGCCAGCGAACCGACGACGAGGGGTATCTGGACCCGGCTGGATCGAACGTCGTGTGGAGCCTGCAGCTCGATCTCGGCGCCATCGACGACAGCGTCTTCGATCCGTCGAGCGATCTCGACGACCTGAAGCGCTTCCTGTCGGAAAACGGGATCGATGCCGCCGACCAGTGGAGCTTCACCTTTGACGATGCCTCCGACAGCGACCCGAACGGCTACTATGCGGCAGTCCAGGTCACCTTCAACACGGGCGGCGGTATCGTCGTCGATGGGGTCGACGGCGCACCGGAAAATACCGGCACCGACGTGATCTACGGCTCTTCGGACGATGATCTTCTGATGGGGAACGGCGGGGACGACATCCTGATCGGGCGCGACGGCAATGATATCCTCGTCGGCGGTGCGGGCGCCGACAGTTTCGCCTTCGACGGTGCCGGCGGCGGGGTCGATCGGATCCGCGACTTCGCCCCGTCGGACGGCGACGTCATCGATGTCAGCGATGTGCTGACCGACTACGACACGGGCGAGGATCTTGACGGTTTCCTCCAACTGGTCGACGTCGGCGACGATGCGGTCCTGCAGGTCGACCCCTCGGGAACCGGCAGTTATCGGGACCTGGCCGTCATCGACGGCGGGGCCGGCCTCAATCTTCAGGTCCTGCTGGTCGACGGCAATATCGTCGTCGAGCCGGACAACCTGGTTTGACCGAGGGAACCGCCATGCCCGACGACATCGCCATTTCCATATCCCGTGGGGCCGACGCCGGGGGCGGTCCGCCGGCCCGGTCGTTCGAGATTGTCCTGGAGGAGGCCGCCGGTATCGCGTTCGACGCGGCGCTCGCGGCGTTCGTCGATCGCGGCTGGGCGGAACTGGTCGCGGCGCGACACGCGGCACCGGATGCCGAGCCCCATGCCGAAGGCGACAGGCTGCTGGTCGCGCGCGAACCCGGCGGCCGCCCCATCGGAATACTCGCCTTCCGCCATATCTCCCGACCCGCGCGCACCTTCATCGCCTTCGGTTATGTTTGCCCGGACAGCCGTCGCAGAGGTGTCTATTCGCGCCTCTATGTCCGCCTGGTCGCCGAGGCGCGGGCGGCGGGCTCCGCGGCGATTGAAAGCGAGGCCTATCCGGACAACGAGGCGATCCTCGCTGTCGCCCGGGGCCAGGGCCGCACGGTCAGCCGCCTGATCCTCCAGTCGAAACTGTAGGCGGGGCCGGCGGGGTCTCGGTCAGCAGGCGGGACACGAAATCCTCGAACTTGCCCGACCGCGTCCGCGGGATCTCGTCGACATAGGTGAAGCGGATCGGAAAGGCGTGGCCGAAGCCTTCGTTCAGGATGCCGCGCAGCGCCGCCTCCTGTTCCGCCGTCGGTGCCTCGCGGACGACCAGCTTCACCTCGATATCGTCGATCGCATGCTGGATCACCTGCTGCTGGGCGACCGCCATCGTCGTCTTGAACAGCGCATGGTCGATGATCGGCCAGACGATGGCGCCGTCCGGTCGCACCAGCATGTTCCGGGTGCGGCCCATGATCCGCTCCAGGGTCGGCAGGCCCCGGCCGGACGGGCAGGGCCCGCCCGCTACCGCCAGGTCGCCAAGGTCGTACCGCAGAAGCGGCATGGCGAAGTTGTGCAGCGGCGTGACCAGTACCCGGCCCGTCTCGCCCGGCCCGCAGGGAGCCCCGGCGGCATCGACGACCTCGACCAGCGCGGCTTCCGACTGGACGAGATAATGGTCCCCGCCCGCATCCCTGGGGGCCTGTAGGGCGATGTAGCCGGTTTCCTGGGAACTGTAGATATCCGCCACCGACACGCCCCAGGCCGTCCGCGCTTCCGCGCGCAGCTCGGGCGGCAGGACCTCGCCGATCGTCGATATCTGGCGCAGGTTCTCGGGCCGCTTGCCCGACCGAACGCTTTCCCGGACCAGTTCCCGCAAAAGGGTCGGATGGGTGACGAGATAGGCGGCGCCCTGCCGGTACAACCACTCCAGCTGCTTGTCGATCGGCGTCAGATAGCTGAGGCCGACCGAGGGGCCGGTCGGGAAGGCGGCGGCGGTGCCGGTGTCCCAGCCCGGCGCGCGCATACCGTCGGGCCAGGGCGGCTGCTTGCCTTTGAAATAGCGGATCGCCGCCAGGGTCCGGGAAAAGTCGCGCCGTTGCCACAGGTGGTCGCGTACGGTCACCGCCTGCCAGAACAGCTGCGACAGCGCGGTGCCCTTTGCACGCACCGGCACGCCGGTCGATCCGCCGCTCTGCAGTTCGTGGACCTTGCCGTGATGGCCGGGCGTCTCGCGGCTCTCCAGGTCGCCAGAGCGATCGCGCAGGTCCGCCCGGGTCAGTGGCTTGAGCCGGCGCCAGATGTCCGGGTCCAGACGGCCGCCGGGCACGATGCCGGCCTCTTCCAGCCGCGCGCGGTAGAAGGGCACGGTGCGAAACGCATGGTCGGCCAGCCGGGCCAGTTGCTGGAACTGCGCATTCAGAAGCCGTTCCGCCGGCCACCATTCGGTGGCTTCGAACTGGCGAAGCGTGGCGAGAAGGGTGGCCGCCCGGGCATTGGGCACGGGGGGCCAGGCGATCTCCGCGACCGCGCTGCGCGGCAGCGGGGCGGCATAGGCCGGTCCGGTCCGGGAGGGGGACTGGGGGCCGGGGGGTGGGTCGGGACGTGCCATGGGGACGGTTAGCCGAGGGTCCGGTAGAGCTCGCGGGCTGGACAAGTGCAGGCGGACCTACAAGAATTATGCATATCTTAACCTTGCCAACATTAAGCAGAACTTATGGACATCGCCGCGCCCGAGGAAGAAACCGCTACATCCGAGGATCGTCCGAGGCTGGAGTTTCTGACGTCGCGCCAGTTTCCGGAATGGCTGGCGGAACACAAGCTTTCCATCGCCTTCACGACCTACCAGGCCGGGAAGCTGTTCTTCGTCGGATTGCAGCCGGAAGGGCGGCTGTCGATCTTCGAGCGGACCTTCAGTCGGTGCATGGGCCTGTGCGCGGCCGGGACCGACACCCTGTTCATGAGCAGCCTCTATCAGCTCTGGAGGTTCGAGAATGTGTTGCCGGAGGAGCAGTCGGCTTCGGGCTTCGACCGGCTTTATGTCCCGCGGCTCGCCTGGACGACGGGTGACATCGACATTCACGACATGGCGCCGGGCCCGGACGGGCCGCCGGTCTTCGTCAACACGCTTTTCAGCTGCCTGGCGACGGTGGGCGAGGGAGCCAGCTTCTATCCGATCTGGAAGCCGCCTTTCATTTCCAAGCTCGCCGCCGAGGACCGCTGTCACATGAACGGCATGGCAATGGCCGATGGCCGCCCGGCCTATGTTACGGCCGTCGGCCGGTCGGATATCGCCGACGGTTGGCGCGAAAAGCGCATGGGCGGCGGCATCGTGATCGACGTCGCCTCGGGCGAGACCGTGGCCGAAGGCCTGTCGATGCCCCACTCCCCCCGCCTGCATGGCGGAAAACTCTGGTTGCTCGATTCTGGCACCGGCTGGTTCGGCCATATCGATCCCGCGACGGGCAGGTTCGAGCGGGTGGCCTTCTGCCCCGGCTACACGAGGGGGCTCGCCTTCCAGGGCGATTTCGCCATCGTCGGCCTCTCCCGGCCGCGCAACAACAGGACCTTCGAGGGGCTGGCGCTCGAGGACGCGCTCAGGGAACATGACGTCGAGGCGCGGGCGGGACTGCTGGTGATCGACCTCCGATCCGGCGACATCGTCCACTGGCTGCGGCTCGAAGGCGTGGTGGAAGAGCTCTACGACGTGGTCGCGCTCCCCGGTGTCTCCCGCCCGATGGCGCTCGGCTTCAAGACGGACGAGATCCGCCGGACCCTCATGGTCGGCGACTACCTGCCCCTCGACCCTGCCTGACAGGGCTTTCCTCGGGCGGGCGGGGGCGCTAGAAGCCGGTTTCGAATTCGAACCCAGCATCTGCTCATCCTGACGCGGTCGCGCAGCGGCCCTCGAAGCATGGGATGGCAGACGCCTTGAGTGGCGGGTCATTCGAGGCCGGCTTCGCCGGCACCTCGAGACGAGCCCGTCGTTGGAATTTCATGCCGCGCATCGAACCCGCCACCGACGAGACCATCCGCGACGCCGCGGGCCTGCTGCGCGCCGGCAGGCTCGTCGCCTTCCCGACGGAAACCGTCTATGGCCTGGGTGCGGACGCGACCGACGGCGAAGCGGTCGCGCGCATCTTCGCGGCGAAGGGACGGCCGAGCTTCAATCCGCTGATCGTCCACGCGCCCGATGCCGCGGCCCATCGGGACCATGCCGTCTTCGACGCCCGGGCGGAGCGGCTGGCAGCGGCTTTCTGGCCGGGGGCGCTGACACTCGTTCTGCCGCGCCTGGAGAGCACCGCGATCTCGGAACTGGTCAGCGCGGGGCTGCCGACCGTCGCGGTCCGCGTGCCGGCCCATCCGGTTGCCCAGGCCCTGCTGCGCTCGGCGGACCTGCCTGTCGCCGCCCCCAGCGCCAACCGCTCCGGCGCCGTCAGTCCGACGACGGCGGCCCACGTCGCGGCATCCCTGGGTGACGGGGTCGACCTGATCGTCGACGGCGGCGCCTGCCCGGGCGGGCTCGAATCGACCGTCGTCGACCTCACCGGTAACATCCCGACCATCCTCCGGCCCGGCCTTGTCACGCAGGCTGATCTTGAAGCGGTCGTCGGCAAGGTCGCCGTGGCGGGGGAGGGAGCGGCGGTTACGGCGCCCGGCATGCTGGCGAGCCACTATGCGCCGTCGGCGACGGTCCGGTTGAATGCGGCGGCACCCGTAGATGGGACGGATGAGGCGCTTGTGGCGTTCGGTCCGGACGTGCCCGCCGGTTTCGGTCGGGTGGAAAACCTCAGCCGCTCGGGCGACTTCGTCGAGGCCGCAGCGTCGCTCTTCGCGGTTCTGCACCGGCTCGACGCGGACGGTGTCCGAGCGATCGCCGTCATGCCGATCCCCGACGAGGGACTGGGGGCGGCGATCAACGACCGGCTGCGGCGGGCGGCGGCCCCGCGTTAGCCGCCCGTCCTGCCGGCGACATGCGTTGCCGGTCCGCCCGCGCCGGATTAGATTCCCCGCCATGAACCAAGCGATCACCCCGAACCATTCCGCCGCCCTGGCGCGCATCCGTGAGATCGTGGGCCCCAAAGGCTGGTCCGATGATCCGGCGGACCTCGCGCCTCATCTGGAGGAGGAGCGTGGTCTCTGGAAGGGCAGTGCCGCGATGCTTGTGCGGCCCGCTTCGACGGACGAGGTCGCGGCCGTGGTCGCCGCCTGCGCGGAGGCCGGCCTGCCGATCCAGCCTCAGGGCGGGAATACGAGCCTCTGCGGCGGGTCGGTGCCCTTCGACGGCTTTGCCGGGATCGTCCTGTCGCTGTCCCGCATGAACCGGGTGCGCGAGGTCGACCCGGACAACAACACGATGACGGTCGAGGCCGGCTGCATCCTCAAGACCCTGCAGGATGTCGCGGCAGACGCCGACCGGCTGTTTCCTCTGAGCCTTGGCGCGGAGGGCACCTGCCAGATCGGCGGCAACCTCTCGACCAACGCCGGCGGCGTCGCTGTCCTGCGCTACGGCAACGCGCGCGAACTCGTGCTGGGACTGGAGGTCGTGCTGCCCGACGGCCGCGTCTGGGACGGCCTGCGCGGCCTCCGCAAGAACAACACCGGCTACGACCTGAAGCATCTCTTTATCGGGGGCGAAGGGACCCTGGGGATCATCACGGCCGCCGTCCTGAAGCTCTTTCCTCTGCCACGTGAGAAGGAGACGGCGCTCGCCGCCGTGCCCGATCCCCACGCCGCCGTGGCACTCCTCGGCCGGCTGCGCGCGGCGACCGGCGACATGGTGACGGGGTACGAGATCATGGGCCGCTCCGGCCTCGACATGGCCTTCGCCCACATCCCCGGCACCCACGATCCGTTCGCGGAGCGGCACGACTGGTATGTCCTGATGGAACTGTCCGGCATGCGGCAGGACGGCAGCCTGCGCGCCGGGCTGGAGGAAGTGCTGGCCGCCGCGCTTGAGGACGGGGTCGCGGTCGACGCGGTCATCGCCGAGAGCCTGGAACAGGCCCGCGCCCTCTGGGGCCTGCGGGAGGCGTTGCCGGAGGCGCAGAAGTACGAGGGCGGGTCGATCAAGCACGACGTCGCCGTTCCCGTCTCGAAGGTCGCCGACTTCATCGTCGAGGGGCTGAAGGCCGCGGAAGAGGCCATCCCCGGCATCCGCCCGGTGCCCTTCGGCCATGTCGGCGACGGCAACATCCATTTCAACTTTTCCCAGCCCAGGGACGCCGACACGGCTGCCTTCATGGCCGAGTATGAGCGGCTGAACCGCATCGTCCACGACATGGTGGAGAGCATGGGCGGCACCTTCAGCGCCGAGCATGGCGTCGGCCGCCTGAAGAAGGAGGAGATGGTGCGCTATCGCAGCGCGGTCGAACTCGACCTCATGCGCGCGATTAAGGGCGTCGTCGACCCGAAAGGTCTTATGAACCCCGGCAAGGTACTCTAGGGCCCGAACGATGGGGATCGCCGGCGCCCGATTCAGCCGGCGCGGGAGGAGAAACGCGATGGAGTCCGGAACTTTTCGGGCGGCCGCCTGGCTGGTCGCTGCCGCCCTGTTCGCCCTGCCCGCCGGGGCGCAAGCCGAGAAGGTCAAGCTCAAGAACGGGACGACCCTCAACTACAGGACCGCCGGGTCTGGCGGGGACACGATCGTCCTTGTCCACGGCTACAGCTTTTCCAGCAAGGTCTGGGACAAGGTCATTCCGAAGATCGCCAAGGGCTGGAAGATCTACGCCTACGACATGCGCGGTTTCGGCGGCAGCGACAAGCCGGAGGACGGGTATACCTACAAGTTCATGGCCGAGGATCTGTCCCAGTTCATGGCGGAGCTGAAGATCTCGCGCGCGGTCCTGGTCGGACACTCGCTGGGCGGCATCTTCCTCCAGGATTTCGCGACCCTCTATCCCGGGAAGACCCGGGCACTGGTTCTGGCCAACGCCCAGGCGCGGCACCTGCCGCCGATCGGGATGAAGGCCGTCTTCAAGAAGCGGATCGACGCCTACGGCTCGCCAGACGCGAACCGGAAGATCTTCGTCGCCTCGACGCCCCGCTATTTCCGCAAGGGCAACGTGACCGAGGAGGAGATGAAGGTCCTCATCGAGATCAACATGCAGTCGGGGACGGCGGCCCTGAAGAAGGCCTTCACACATCTTCTGACAGCGCCGGAACTGTCGGCCGAGCGTTGGGCGAGAATCACAATGCCGGTGCTGATCGTTACCTCGACCCACGACATCGTACCCTTCAGGGTTGCAGTGGCGCTCTCCGATGCCATCCCCAACAGCCGTCTTGCAGTGATCGGCCGTTCGGGCCATACCCCAATGTGGGAACGGCCGGATCGTTTCGCCGAGGTGCTGAACGACTTCCTGGCCAAACTGAAATAGTCGACGACAATGGGACCGGCGCCTTTGAGACCGCCGGCCGGATCTGGGAGGGATTGCCATGCGTCACCTGACGCGGACCGTCGCGGCCGCTGCCCTGGCCGCAACCGCCATCGCCGGGGCCAAACCCGCGGCGGCGGCCGACAAGATCACCATCTGCGCGCTGACCTTCGTGTCGTCCTCGCCGCTCTTCATCGCGGCGGACAAGGGCTACTACAAGGCCGAGGGTCTGGAGGCGGAGTTCAAGTTCTTCCGCGCGGCAACCCCGGTCGCGGTCGGCGTCGCCTCGGGCGACTGCGATTTCGGCGTCACGGGCCTCACGGCCGGCTTCTACAACCTTGCCGGCAAGGGCGCGCTCAAGATCATCGGCGCCCAGTCGCGAGAGGAGCCGGGCTACGACTTCGTCGCCTACCTGGTCTCCAACAAGGCCTACAAGGCGGGTCTGACGAACATCAAGAAGCTGCCGGGCCATTCCGTCGGGATGACCCAGGTCGGCTCTACCTTCCACTACAATGTCGGCATGCTGGCCGTGAAATACGGTTGGGACATGAAGCAGGTGAAGCTGCGCCCGCTCCAGTCCGTGCCGAACATGCTGGCCGCGATCAAGTCGGGCAATGTCGACATGATCCCGATGGTCGCCCATATCGCCGTCGCGTTTGACAAGCGGGGCCTCGCCAAGATCGTCGGCTGGGTCCACGCGGAAACGCCGTGGCAGCTCGGCGCGCTCTTCACCTCGACCAAGAATGTCGAGACCCGCAAGGGCGTGGTCCAGCGGTTCGTGCGCGCCTACCAGAAGGCGGCGACCGACTATCACAACGCCTTCAACAA
>CAYGKX010000109.1:0-10648 GCA_964350225.1 uncultured Rhodospirillaceae bacterium
TGGATCTGACCATTGTCGGTCAGATCAAAGCCGAGCGGATTGGCGCCGCCGGGCGGACCATCCGGCGCACCGGCGAGTTCTGCCGGGGTTTGCTCCGCCGGATCGTCGCGCAAGAGTTCGCTCGGCACACCCAGCTGGCGAGCCGCCCAGCGGGCGGCAGCCTTACCATCCAGAAGCGCCTGCGCTTCCGGGCCAAGCAGGGGCAATAGCTGCAGCCAGCCATTAACCGTCCGCATGTCCTCGCCTGCTTGTTCCTGGGCGAGCGGGGAACGGTACTGCAGGTCGATCGTGCGGCCGTCCACGCGGATCGCCGGTATCGATTTGCGCCGACGCAGGATGGCGAGGGCCCGGTCGACCAGCGGCGTGAGGAGTTCCGACTGGAGCCGCCCGTAGGTGGCCCCGAGTATCCGGCGCATCTCGGCCCCGCGCTCCAGAACCTCCGTCGCCGTCATGCGTGGCGCGTCGATCTGGCCCAGCTGGTCGACCAGGAGGGCGTGGCGGATGTGACCGCGCAGGTCGTCCAGGACGAGCTGAGAGACATCGAACCGTCCCGGGCTGTCGAGCGGGGTCAGGCCCGACGAGCCAACGGCCTTGGGAATGATGACGCCGGGCGCGAGGCGAATGTTCGCAGGGTTGAGGACGCCGTCGTCGTCTGCCTGCCAGATGCCGGTGACCGCGATGGAGGCATTCTTCAGGACCAGCTCCACGACCTTGTTGGCGGTCTTGATGTCGGGAAGGGCCTTCATCACGGGGGACCGGCCATAGGCCTCTCCCGGCGCCTTGATCCAGCGGAAGTTGATGAAGGGAGATGTCTCGAAGCGCCCCGTGGCCAGGGTTTGCGGCTTGCCATCCTCGCCCTCGGGCCGGAAGGCAGTGAAGACGTAGCGCCCGTTTTCCGGCAATACCGCCTCGACGACTTCAATCCGCACCTCGTCGCCATCTTCGGCGCGTCGGGCCTCTTCACGGGTCAGTGCGGCCTTGGGGAAGCGCTCTCTGAACGTGTCCGCATCGATGGCGCTCAGCCGAAAGGTGATGTCCAGCCGGCCTCTGGCGCTTTCCTCGAAATAGAGTTGCTCGAGCGGTACGGCGGTGAACCGGAAGGCGCTGTCTTCGCCGACAGGCGCTTCCTCGAACAGCAGGCTGGCGGACCCGACGGTGACCAGATCGAGGAAACACTGATGCATCTCGACCGAGAAGTTCGACCGGTCGAAATGGGTTTGCAGGGTCGCGGTGGCGCTTTCCAGCTGGCCGGCGGCCGCGCGGTATTCCTCGGGCGGAATCTCGTCGCCGACCGACAGGCCGAACCAGCGCGACCAGGGCGGCGTAAGGCGGGACAGCAGGCTCGCCGCCAGCTGGTCGACGGCGTCCGGCGCGGTCGCGTCGAACAGGCGGTCGTTCTCGCGCCCGGGTGTGCCGCGCGTCTTCAGCCGCGCGCGGTGGGGCAAGGTGAAGTCCAGCGCATCCTGCCATACAGTCTCCCAGCGCGCCCGTGCTTCCCGGGCGCGTTTGAACCTTTTGAGCAGGCCTACGGGGTCGGTATCGGCCATCCTCTATTCTCCCAGCCTGTTCTTGCGGGGCGCGGACGACGCGTCGGCACCGAGGACCCCACGCAACGAAGTGCGGACCGTACCGGCTCGGCCGCGGCGGCGGCGTTTGAGTGCCTCGAGCCGCGCCTTGCGCGATTCCTCCTCCGGGTCGGGGGTCTCGATCGGCGGCGGCGGGGGCGGCGGTGAGGGACTGCTGAAGCCTCCCATGGCATTTCTCCTAGTTGAAAAGGGTGGTGAGGGCGCCAGTCAGGCGCTCCCATTGGCGGGCGGTCCAGCGGCGGAGCGCCCGCCAGAGGTCCGCGATGCGCCTGCCAAGGGCGACAAGACCGGCGCGGGTTTTGGAAAATATTCTCATCATCGGAAGGGATCTCCTTGGATCGGGAGTGCAGGGGTTCGCGGTCCCGGCGAGCCGGCCCAAATGGCGGTAGAGCTGCCAGGGGGTGACGACAAATGGATGGTGGATGCCAAGCACCCGTTTGGCCGCTTCGACGCAGGTGCACAGGGCCACGGGCGCCAGGCGCGGCGGCACCGCGGGCGGCACGATTTCGAGGACACGAAGACCCTTGCGCCGGTAATAGCCGGCAAGATCGAAATCGGCGGGCACGGGCTGCACGGCGATCTCCGTCCGATGCGACAGCGCGTCGAGGGTGATCCAATGGGTCCCGTCGTTGACCGCGACGAAAACGTGCCGAAAACCGCGCCGGAGACAGTGCAGCCACGGGATGTCTGTCGCGCCCGAAAATGCCGCAAGCGCAAGAGGATAAAAGGCCGTTTGCCGTGTCCGGCCGGTCACGACGCGACGATCCCCTTGGCCCGGAACGGAGTCGTCAGCAGATCGAGCGCCTCGTCCCAGAGACGGGCGGCGCGGCTTTCGCTCCTGTCATCGCGGTTCGGTTCGGTCAGGCGCGCGCCATAGTCCACGAGCACCCGCAGGTGATGCGGGGTTAGACGGCCGACTCGGTAGAGGCGCTCCACGGACTTTACGACGTCTTCCGGGTCGCAGGGGCGCGCTTCGGCCCCCATGCCGGCGACCGATCGTGCACCGTCCCGGCGCGCCATAAGGCATTGCACGCTCCAGAACCAGGCATCGGCGCTGTTTGCGAAGGGCTCAACCGGCAGGTCGAGATAGGGCCGGTGGGAAAAGCGGTTTCGGGTCATTGGCCTCCCCTTATGATCATAAAATAGGATCAAGAACCTATTTACGGCATAGCCGGGAGTCAAGATAGCTAGGAAATTTTTTTGATGAACATGTTCTGGGGATAGGATATGATTTATCTCCCATGTTGAGGCATTCCGATATCTGGCGCGCCATCGATACCCTGGCCGCCGAGCATCGCCTGTCCCCCTCCGGCCTGGCGCGCAAGGCAGGTCTGGACCCGACGACCTTCAATAAGAGCAAGCGGACGACCCGGGACGGCAAGCTGCGCTGGCCGAGTACGGAAAGCATCGCGAAGATCCTGCGAGCGACCGGAGCGACGATCGAGGAATTCGTGTCCTATGTGGCCGGCGAGGGTGGTGGACGCATCGTTTACCGGGTGCCGGTCATCGGCTATGCCCAGGCCGGCCGCGAAGGCTATTTCGACGATGCGGGCTATCCAACCGGGTCCGGGTGGGACGAGGTCGTTTTTCCGGACCTTGGCGATCCCCATGCCTATGTTCTGGAAATCTCCGGCGACAGTATGGAGCCGGTCTATCGCGACGGGGACCTGATCGTGGTATCGCCGCAGGCCAGCCTGCGTCGAGGCGACCGGGTGGTGGCCAAGACGTCGGAAGGCGAGGTCATGGCGAAGGAACTCCGCCGCCAGTCCGCCCGGCGCGTGGAACTGGTCTCGCTGAACGCCGCCCACGGGGACCGGGAGATTCCCATTGAGGAACTCGCCTGGATTCATCGCATCGTTTGGGCAAGCCAGTAAATATTCCTATTTTGTTCTTGACAATGGTCAGGCGCCGGCCATCTGTGTGAGGTCGAGGGGCTAACCCCGCCTTATCGTGGCGTGCCTGCTTCGCGTGTCGCCTGACATGGTAATCCCGGCGGGTGGCGGCTGGCTGCCCTTCGATGTGCGGGGCTCCACGGGGACACTGCACCGGTCGACCGGTTCTTTGCTTCAGAGGGTATTAATGATGACGGATGACGGGGCTGAAACTGCCGCCGCGGCCACTCGCGACGTTTTGCTGCGGGTGGAGGGGCCGGTCCATCCGGAGGATCTCGCATGTGTCCGACATGGTACCCAGGGCATTCTGCGCCGCCGCCGCGGGAGGGACCGCGCTAGCCTTCACGAAGGATTGCTGCGCTCACATCTCGAGGCAGTCCGGGACCTGAAGCGCTACTGCAACGCCTCCGGCGTGTCGACCGGCGGCAACGCGCCCCTCCGGCAGCGGGCGCTTGACTTGCGGCGGCGCGCGCTCGGCCATTGCCTGGCAATGGACTGACCGGGCAGGGTTTTTCGGTCCCGGAGATTGTCACGGTCGGCGAGTCGGGCCTACACTTCCTTCTTTGCTACTCGCACTGAGGAAGCCGTCATGAACCAGCCTGCGGCCGCCGGGAACAAGATGTACTCACAGGAAGCCGACGCGCGTTGTGTTGTCTTCACCGACGGCCAATGGTTCGAAGGCGATCAGCCGCTTTTTTCTGCGATGAGCCCCGCATCCTGGCTGTCGTCGGTGGTCTTCGACGGGGCCCGGGCGTTCGATGGCGTGGCGCCGGATTTGAGGCTCCATTGCGAACGTGTCATCGCTTCCGCTGAAATTCTGGGCATGCAGTCGCCGCTCACGGCAGGGGAGATTGAGGATCTGTGCTGGGAGGGAATCCGGCGCTTCCCCAAGAATGCGGAACTGTATATCCGTCCGATGATCTTCGCCGGCGGCGGGTTCGTCACGCCAGAGCCGGGGAGTTCCCGGATTTCCATCGTCGTCCACGAAGCGCCCCTACCGGACGAAAGCGGGTTTACCGCCTGCATCTCGTCCTACCGCCGCCCCTCGCCCGAAACGGCACCGACGGAGGCGAAGGCTTCCTGCCTCTACCCAAACGTCGCCCGCTGTATCCAGGAAGCGACGGCGCGCGGCTTCAACAACGCCATCGTGCGCGACCTGAACGGAAACGTTGCAGAACTGGCGACGGCGAACCTTTTCATCGCCAGGGACGGTGTCGCGATCACACCGGCGTTGAATGGAACCTTCCTGAACGGCATCACCCGTCAGCGGGTCATCGCGCTCCTCACCGAAGCGGGCGTTCCGGTCGTGGAGCGGCGGGTTACCGTCGAGGACGTCCTTGATGCCGACGAGGTCTTCAGTACTGGCAACCATGCGAAGGTCCGCCCCCTGTCCCGGGTCGAGGATACCCACTTCCAGACCGGGCCGATCTGCCGCAAGGCGCGCGAGCTCTATTTCAATTACGCCGCCTCTAGTCCATCGCGCTGGTAGTTGTGCCGCCGGCGAGAGACGCGGACACGAAAAAGGCCCGGCTAAAACAGCCGGGCCTTCCGTTTGTCCGAGGGACGCTGCCGATCAGGCGGCGGCCTTCGCGTACTTCTCGGTGGCCTTCTTGACGCGCGTCTGCAGCGGATCGGAAACCTCGTTCGCGAGCTTGACGAACATCTCGCTGAACTTGGTGCTGCCGGCAACGGCACGGTCGAACGCGCCGCGCGCCATCTTGGTCTGAAGGTCGACGATTTCCTGATAGGTCTTCACGCCCATCAGCGCCTTGGCGTTGTCGACGCTTTCCTTCACCGTCTCGGTGTTGAAGGCGGCAACCTCGTCCATCAGCGTCTCCATGCCCTTGTTGGCGATCGCGCCGGCGGAGAACATGGCGTCAATGGTTTCCTTGTTGAAGGCGGCGAATTCGTTGAACTTGTCCGCCATCTGCGGGAAGTTCTTCTCGACCTGCTCCTTCGTCATCTCGAAGGCCTTGTCGTAGCCCTTGGTGACCGCATCGGCGCTGGCCTTATAGGCCTTCTGCTGGGTCTCCTTGCCGGCTTTGACGGCTTTCTCGAAGGTGTCCTGACCGGCCTTCACAGCAGCTTCGAACTGCTCGACGCCGGCAACCTTGGTAAAGTCGGTGGCGTTCATCATCTCTAATCCTTTCAGATCTGGCGCGGCCGAAATTCCTTGCGTGGCAACGGTATCTCAGCCGCCCTGTTACCGTGCACGGGTGCAATGCCATAATGCGATTGTGCACTGCAATATAATGGCAATCCGAAGGGTGTCAATGGATTTTTTGTGCAGCGCACAAAAATTCATAAACGTGAGAAAGCCACGGTTTCAGGCCGCTGAAAGGTCGTCGCCTGCAAGCGCGCGGTCGATCAGTTCCCGTGTTTCGGCGACGCCGTAAAGGGCGATGAACGACCCCATCCGCGGCCCCTGGCTCTGGCCGAGGAGAACCTCGTACTGGGCACGGAACCAATCGCGCAGGTTTTCGAAAGCATGCCGCTTGCCGATCTCGTACACCTCCGTCTGGATCGTCTCGCCATCGGCATCCGCGGGCAGGGTGGCCAGCGCCTCGCCCAGGTCCGCCAGGGCGGCACGTTCCACGTCGGTCGGCGCCCGATAGCTCTTCGTCGGCCGCACGAAGTCCGTGTAATAGCGGATCGCATAGCCGACGAGGCGGTCGAGGAACGGCATGGCATCAGGGGTCGCACCGGGGACGTAGCGTTCGATGAAGCCCCAGAGAACGGACGGCTCGGCGGCATTCACCACGCTCGCCAGGTTGAGCAGCATGCCGAAGCCGACCGGGACGGACATTTCCGGCGGCGTGCCGGAATGGATGTGCCAGGCGGGGTTCTCGGCCAGCGCCGCGCCGTCTTCCGCTGCCGCCTTGGAGACGAAGGAAACATATTCGTCGACCGTCTTCGGAATCGCGTCGAAATACAGGCGCTTCGCCCGCCGGGGCTGCTGATACATGAACAGCGCCAGGCTCTCTTCCGGCGCGTAGCGCAGCCATTCCTCGACGGCCAGGCCGTTGCCCTTGGACTTGGATATCTTCTCGCCGTTTTCGTCGAGGAACAGCTCGTAGGTGAAGCCTGACGGCGGCTTGCCGCCGAGGATGCGGGTGATGGCGCCGGACAGCTTGACCGAATCGATCAGATCCTTGCCCGACATCTCGTAATCGACGGCCAGCGCCACCCAGCGCATTGCCCAGTCGACCCGCCATTGTAACTTGCAGTGCCCCCCCAAGACGGAATGCTCGAAGGGCTCTCCGACCGGCGCGCCATCCGGTGTGAGTTCCTGGAAGAGCGCCGTGCCCGACGACGCTTTGCTCTCGACTGTGCGTACATGATGCAGCACCTGGCGTCGAATAGCGCCGAGGTCGGGGTCTTCGAGATCCAGGACGGGCAGGAACGGGCAGTAGGTCTGCCGCCGCTCCGCGCCGAGCGTGGGGGCGACCACGCCGCGTATCCTGTCTACATGGGTCAGGACCCCGCGCAGGACGTCGTCGAAGTCGCCGCCCCGATAGCAGTCTGTGGCGCTCTTGAAATCGTAGTCGAAACCGAACTGGTCGAGAAAGGCGCGCAGCCGGGCGTTGTTGTGTTCGCCGAAGCTCGGATATTCGCCGAAGGGGTCGGGCACCGTGGTCAGCGGGCTGCCGTTCCGCGTAACGCGGCCGTTCGCATCCTTCGCCTCGGCATAGGCGGCGAGCATCTCCTGGTTCGGCACATTGTCCGGGACCTTCCTCAAGCCGTCCATGTCGTCGGAGAAGGCGAAAAGCTTCGTGGGCATCCCGGTCAGCGTCGCGAAGGCATGACGCACCATCGTCGTGCGCACCACCTCGCCGAACGTGCCGATATGGGGCAAGCCGGACGGGCCGTAGCCGGTCTCGAACAGGACGTAGCCTTTTTCGGGCAGGGAGCCACCCAGGCGCGAGAGCAGTTCCTGCGCCTCCTTGAACGGCCACGCCTTGGCGTCCCGCGCAATCTCAGGGGAAACGGTCATCTTTGGGTCCGGCGAATTGGAATGCGCCGGAAGCTATGCGTCCGCTGGGCGCGGGTCAACCGCAAGCCGTGCCCGAGGCTCCGAGGCACACGGACTGCAGCCCGTGCGGTTGCCGCATCAGGTCCTATTCGACGTCGAGACCGTCGAAGAACACCTTCTTCGGATCCGTGAAGATGCTGTTGCCCGGCTTGCCGATGTCCTCGGCCGCCTTCTTCGCCGCCGGAGGAGCGCTTTTCGGTTCGATCTTGGCGATCTGCGACCCCGTGTCGCGGGTGAGATAGACGCTCACGCCGCCGATCAGGGCAAGGACGACCGTTGCCGCCGCGACCGCCGCACCCGGGCGAAACCACCATCCGAACCGGCCGCGGCGCGCCTTTCGCGCCGGTGCGGGTGCTTGCGTCCGCTCGTTCGGCAGGGCCTTCGCCCAGGCAACAAGGTCGGCGGGCGCGTCGGCCTGGGGCGCGTTCTCGGCCTCGGCCTGGCTCCAGCGGGCGGCGATGACTGTGTTTAGCAAGTCCGGAGAATGCGCCATCTCCTGCTCGAAGACTTCCCGCTCGCTTTCGCTCAGGCGGTTGTCCAGATAAGCGGCGACGACGTTGGCGACATGCCCATCGATGGCGCCGTCGAAGTCCCGATGCAGCGGGCGCTTCTCAAGCGATCGACGATACAGCTCCCATCCTCTCCGGTCTTGCCGATCTGTATTTTGTTCACTCATGTGTCGGCATCCCTTGTCTCGACACTTAATTACGCTTCACGGAAGTCCTGCATCCCTTCGTCAGTCCGCATCGTGGGCGAAATATTTTCGCAGCTTGACGAGGGCCTTGTGATGGGTGCTCCGGACGGTCTGCGAATCGATGCCCAGCAGGGCCGCGACCTCCACGGCGTCCATGTCCTTGTCGTACAAAAGGCGCAAAACCAGGGCCTGCCGGTCGGACAGAAGACCGGGTGGGATATTCACCGGGTCATGCATCTTGGGTTCGACCGAGCCGACCTCTTCCGGGAGGTCGTCCAGCGGCAGGTTGAAACCGCGCTGCTTCCGCAGATAGTCGATGGTCGTGCTGCTAGCAATGACCCCCAGCCATGTCTTGAGACCGGCGCGGGTCGGGTCGAACTGACGCAGCAGTCGGAACTCGTCCTTGCACAGGCGCACATAGACGTCCTGCGCGACATCGATGCTTTCGTCGCTGTCGCGTCCGGACTTGCGCAAGGTATTGATGATGGCGCCGAAGATGGCCGACGCGTACCGATCGACAAACACGCCCCAGGCATCCGTGCCGCCCTGGATCATGCGCGCGATCAATTCCGCGTCTTCGCGCCTTGACTGATCCGTCACGCCCTGTGCGTCCTCACTGTCGTCGCTCGGCGCCAGCCGGTATGGTGTCGCCACTACCCCCGGCCCCGCGCTCATTTTGCCCACGCCTCGACCGCCCATGCCACGGCCTGCCGCGTCCAACTCGGCCCGTTTCATCCACAGCTTGCCCGCGTTGACGGTGCGCGCACGCGAGGCGCTTTGGCGTGCGCCGGACGGGACAATTGAACGGTTATCATTGGGCGACGCCGCCCGCAAGGTGGCCCGGGGGGCTGCCCCTCTCGTCTGTCACGCGCCGGCGGTCTTCCGGCGCCTCGATATCAAGCCCTGTCCGACCTTCGATGTTCTCGAACTCTTCGCTTTCGCGCATCCGGCCCGGTTCTGCGTGCCGACCGCGCCGGGGCTCGCTGTGGCGCTGGGCCTTGGGGCGGCCGGGGCGGCGGAGGAAGCGCCGGCGCTCCTCCCGCGTGCGGCGGAAGAACTGCTCGCGGTACTTGCGGAGACGCGGGGCGATATCGGCAATGCGGCCGGGCCGGTCGCCCTTGCGATGGCGGCCGCGGGATGGTCCTGGGGGCCGTCGGTGCTGGAGGCTCTGGGGGAAGAAGATGGCGAGTTCGCGGCCCGCCGCTCCGCCGCCGGGCTGGAAGCCTGGCGGCGCTTGCCGGAATGGGCCGAACGCGCGCCGGAACCGCCGCCGGGACTTGAACCGGTGACGGCCGAGGAGGCGATCTCGCGCCTCCAGGACCTGCGCGGTCCCGAAGCGGAGCGGCGTACCGAGCAGGACGAATATGCGGGAGGGCTCGTTCCCGCCTTCGCACCGCCGGACCGGGAGGGGGAACCGAAACTCGTCCTCGCCGAGGCCGGTACCGGGGTCGGCAAGACCCTGGGGTATCTCGCGCCCGCCAGTGTCTGGGCGGACAAGAACGAAGGTGCGGTCTGGATCAGCACCTACACGCGGAACCTGCAGCACCAGATCGACCAGGAACTCGACCGGCTCTACCCGGACCCGGTGCGCAAGCGTCAGCAGGTGGTCGTCCGCAAGGGGCGGGAGAACTACCTCTGCCTGCTGAATTACGAAGACGCGGTGGGGGCGGCCCGCCTGCGCAGCCAGGATGCGCTGGGGCTGGGCCTGATCGCGCGCTGGGTCGGCGCGACCAAGGATGGCGCGCTCACCGGCGGCGACTTTCCGGGCTGGCTCGCCGATCTCGTCGGGCGGCGTCTGGCCGCCAACCTGACCGATCGGCGGGGCGAGTGTATCTACTCGAATTGTCGTCACTATGGCCGATGTTTCATCGAACACAGCACCCGACGGGCCCGACGAGCCCGTGTCGTGGTTGCCAATCATGCGCTGGTGATGGTCCAGGCGACATTGGCGGGTACGGGTGGCGGGGGCGACCGGGCCCTGCCGACGCGCTATGTATTCGATGAAGGGCATCACCTGTTCGCGGCGGCGGACAGCGCCTATTCGGCCCATCTGAGCGGGCTGGAATCGGCGGAACTTCGCCGGTGGCTTCGTGGTGCGGAGACAAGCGACACCCGGCGGAGCAGGGCACGCGGGTTGCGTGCGCGTCTCTCGGATCTGCTGCTCGACGACGCCCGCGCTGAGGAAGCGACCGCGAAGGCGCTCGCCGCGGCCAAGGCGTTGCCCGGCGACGGCTGGCAGAGGCGGCTGGCGGACGGCTTTCCCGAAGGCGTGGCGGAGCGCTTCTTGTCCCTGGTCCGGCAACAGGTCTATGCCCGGGCCGACGCGCGGGAACGGAATTACGGCCTGGAGACGATGACCTCCGACCCGGTCCCGGGCCTGACGGAGGCGGGCGCCGAACTGAGGGCGGCGCTGGCAGAAATCCAGCGGCCGCTTGCGCGACTG
>CAYGKX010000110.1:0-6909 GCA_964350225.1 uncultured Rhodospirillaceae bacterium
TCCGCCTAGTCCAACGGCTAGTCCAATCGCGACCCGCCCCCCGGGCGCGCCGCCGATCGCCCTCCAGCGATCGAGGTCCGTAAATGTCCAATCGAAAATTGCGAAACCGGTATCGCGGCCCAGGGGCCGGACTGGCAGACCCGAATATTGGCCGCCCGGAAAACAGGAAGAAGGCGGCGGCCGAAACGCCGGCCGCCGCCTCGATCGCTGTTACATCTTCAGGTTCGGCATGTTCTTCGCCGCGTCCTGGAACTTCTTGAACTCCGCCGCCGGCAGCGGGATCAGACCCTTGTCGATCAGGTAGCCGTCCGGGCCGGCCGCCTTCTTCGACATGAACTCGGCGACATATTCCTTGATGCCCGGGATCGCGTTGAGGTGCGCCTTCTTGACGTAGAAGAAGAGCGAGCGGGACACCGGATACTTCTGGGCCGAGATGTTCTCGAAGGTCGGCCTCACGCCGTTGACGACGTTGCCGACGATCTTGTCGCGGTTCTGGTCCAGGAAGCTGAAGCCGAAGACGCCGTAGGCGTTCGGGTTCGCGTCAAGCTTCTGGATGATCAGGTTGTCGTTCTCGCCGGCCTCGACATAGGCGCCATCCTCGCGCACGCCGCGGCAGACAGCCTTGTGCTTCTTCTTGTCGGTCTTCTTAAGCGCCTTGATGGACTTGAAGGTGTCGCAACCGGCCTCGATGGCGAGTTCATTGAACGAATCGCGCGTGCCGGAGGTCGGGGGCGGGCCCAGAACCTCGATCTTGATCGCGGGCAGGTTCGGGTTGACGTCTTTCCAGGTCTTGTTCGGGTTCGGGATCAGCTTGCCGCCATCCTTGTTGCCCTCGGGAACGACCTTGCCGAGCGCCAGGAAGATGTCCTTCAGGGTGACGTTGATCGCCTTGCCCTTTTTCGACACGGCCAGGACGATGCCGTCATAGCCGATCTTGAACTCGGTGATTTCCGCGACGCCGTTCTTGGCGCAGAGCTCGACTTCGCTCTTCTTGATGCGGCGCGAGGCGTTGGTGATGTCCGGGGTGTTGACGCCGGTGCCGGCGCAGAACAGCTTCAGGCCGCCGCCCGAGCCGGTCGATTCGATCACCGGAACCTTGAATTTCGAGCTCTTGCCGAAACGCTCCGCCACGACGGTGGCGAAGGGATACACGGTCGACGATCCGACGATGCGGATCTGGTCGCGGGCCACCGCCTCGCTCGTCGCGCCGGCAAGCGCAACGGCGGCAGCGGCAGCGAGAAGCGTAAACTTGCTCTGCACAGCTAACCTCCAGCTATCCCGCGGGCGATTTCTCTCACCCGCCATGATGTGTTGGGACGTTCTTGATGAGTCTCATGCGGCCGGCTCGCGACAGAGGGTCCAGCCCCATCGGGTCATGCCCTGTCTCGTACGCTCCCGTCGCAACGTCGGTATGACCCCCGACGCGAGTCGGAACCTAGTCCCGCGCTGCAAAACAAATACTACAGTTGTGTGACGTTTTTGTTGCAGCGTTAACCGTGTCAACAAATTGAAATAACGAGAAAAACCCCCGTGTCCCTGGCGGGCGGGGGTTCGAAGATACCGACTGTCAGCATGACTGCCACAGGGAGCGCCAATGGGGAGCGCCAAAGGGAGCGCTACTGGGAGCGCCACGCGGGACGCGCCGGTGGCGCGCCCCAATGGGCGATACCGGCGGGAAATACCAGTGGGCAACCCCAGAGGCAGCCTCGCGCCTGCCTGGGGATCAAGGGGATGGGCGGCGGCGCCTCAGCGCCGTTCGCGGCGCACCTTGATGGGCTTGTTCGGATCGGTCGATCCGGGAGCCTCTTTCGAATAGATCGTGAGATAGCCGTCTTTGCCGGAAAAGACGCCGCGCCCCTTCATCATGTCGTCCTGGCGCTCGTACATCTCGTCCATGGTGACGTATTTCGGCTTGGCCTTCTTCGTTGTCGCCGTATTGGCGGCACGGTCGTCGCCGGGCGTCTTGCTGCCGGCGCAGGCGGGCAGGATCAAGGCGGCGGCGCCGAGGGCCAAAAGTGTCTTACGCATGTGTTTCGAGCCTCGTCGAAAAATCGCGTCGGGACCGCGCCGACGATCGGCGCGGTCCCTTTAGCGAAGGTACTTCAGATCGGCGTTCGGACGATCTTAGAACTTCACCCGGGCGCCGGTCATGATGGCGTGGATGGAGTCGAGCGTACCATAGGAACGCGTGGTGGCATGATGGAAACGGTAACCGATATAGAGCTCGGTCGCCGCCCGGTCGATCTTCTGGACGAAGCCGACACCGATGGTCCAGAGGCGGTTGCCGCTGTCATCGAAGTTGTCGCCACGGCCGAAGTCGATCGAGAAGGCCGTCTTGCCGATCGGGAAAGGCTTACCGGTCCAGCCGAGCTTGATGTACCAGACCCACGGGTTCTTGTTGTCGATGGTCTTCTTGTTGTGGCTGACTTCCGTGCCCATCGAGAAGGTCACGCTCAGACCCGACGGAACGTGCAAGGCCGAGACCGAACCCGAATAGGTGTTGCTGTTGCCCGGGTTGCCGGACGTCGGATCGGTCGCACCGCGACCCGGCGAGATGACCATGCCGAACGACGCGGCGAGCTTGATCGCCTTGATGTTGAACGGGTTGCCTTCGTAGAAGATGCCCCAGCTCATCGTGTCTTCGTCGTCATAAGACACCCGGACCTGGAAGCCGAAGAAGACCGGGGTGTCGTAACGGACCCGGTTCTTGCGGCTGTTGCCGTCGAGGTTGTCGTAGAAGTCCCCGATCAGCAGGCCGGTGGGCATGCCATCCTTGTGGAAGTTGATGCCGCCGGCCATGTCGGCAATGGCGCCGGTCGTGATGACGCCGGTGCCCGACAGGTCGGAGTTGGCGATGTCGTCGGACGCGGTCGGGCCCTTGCCCATCCACAGACGACCCAGCCGCTTGTTGTCGAACCAGACCTCGACGCGACGCAGGTCGATCGAGCTGAGGCGCGTCTGGTCGTCATAGTCGCTGACCTGACCGGAGTTGTTCTCGTCGAGGCCGATCTCGATCCGCGCGCCGACGCGCCAGCCGCCGCCGAGGTTGCCATGACCCCGGATGCCGAAGCGCGACTGGCTGTTCTCGTTGTCGACGTTGTGGACCTGGCTGTCACGCTTGGACAGCGCGAACAGGACGGCCCGGTTCACCTGACCGTACAGGCGCACCTTGATATGGTCATTGCTGCTCGTGACGACGCGTTTCGGCGGCTGACCCGCCTTGCGCGACTCGAGAGCCTTGACGCGGTTGCGCAGGATGCGGACTTCCTGCTCGAGTTCATTCAAGCGCTTTTCGCCTGTGTTCTCACGGATCGAGGCCGCCTGAGCCGTCACCGTCGAGGCCAGCAGCGCAATTGCCGCTCCCCCGATCAGTGCCGCCCGCGCGACACCCGCACCGCGAACCGGTACGAGACTGTTGCTCATCTCCCCTCCAATTGGATTTGCGTGCACAGCCCACCCGCCATCCACCGGAACGGTGTGGCGGGCGCGTTGCGACGCAACGGGATTCCCTAAACCCTGCCCGCCGTCGGGGATTGTCGTGCTGTTCCCATCCCCGGCCGTCGGGCCGTTTCCCGCATCGATGGTTTCCCTGTCTGGTCAAACCCTTGAAGAAACAAGGAAACCGTTTCAGACGATGCGATTGGGCTCGGTATAGGAGCGGTTTGAGACAGTCCGACTACATGATGGTGAAGCTTTTGTGACGCTGTGCGATTCGAGTCGCGCTGTTGCTGCATTGCAACAAGTGCCGCGGCACGGCCTGGTGTCAGGCCTTTCCGGGCCCGTCCGTGGAGACCGCCGTCGGCCCCTTCTCGGTCCGACGCGGCCCCGGCGTGGCGCGCGACGTCTCCGGGGCGGGGAAACGCGCCGAAAAGGTGCTGCCCTCGCCCATGGCGCTGGCGATGTCCAGCCGCCCGCCATGCCGGTTCATGATGTGCTTGACGATGGCGAGGCCCAGCCCCGTGCCGCCCAGGCGACGCGACCGGGCGGTGTCGACCCGGTAGAAGCGCTCCGTCAGCCGTTCGATCTGGTCCTCCGGGATGCCCTCCCCGTGATCGGTCACGGAGACCGAGACGGTTGGGCCCAGTTCCGTGTCCTCGCCGGTCGTCAGGGCGAGAACGACAGCCGTTCCGGGCCGTCCGTATTTGACGGCATTGTCGGACAGGTTCTGCACCACCTGCGTGATCTGGTCGGGTTCACCCACGATCGACGGGCCCTTGCCGTCGCCCCCGGCGATTGCCTCCTCCGCCCGGATCTCGAACCGCATCTGCCGCGCGCTCGCCTGAGGCTGCAACGCCTCGGCGACATGCTGCATGATGGGCAGGACATGGACCACGTCGCGCGGCGGGCGGTTCTCCTCGAGCTCGATGCGCGACAGCGACATCAGGTCCTCGATCAGGCGGGCCATGCGCGAGGCCTGCTCCTCCATGATCTCCAGAAACCGCTCCCGGGCGTCCGGGTCGCGGCTGGCCGGCCCGCGCAGGGTCTCGATGAAGCCGATCAGGGAACTGAGAGGCGTCTTGAGTTCGTGCGAGACGTTGGCGACGAAATCGACGCGCATCTGGTCGACCCGGCGCATGTTGGTCAGGTCGTGCAGGACGATCGCGATCCGGCCCGTACCGGCCACCGGCGGGTCGAGGGACAGGAAATCCGCCCGCAGCACCCTTTCGGTCTGGCCGGGCAGGGTGAATTCGACCGCCGGCACCTTTTCGCCGCCCCGTACCGCGTCGACGGCTTCGATGAGCCCGGGGACGCGAAGCGCGTTCGCCAGGTCCCGGCCCTCGCCGCTGCGTCCGACGAGCCCGCGGGCAGCGGCATTGATGCGCACCAGGCGGCGGTCCGCGGCGACCACGAGAAGCGGGATGGGGAGGGTTTCGAAAAAGCTGTCCAGCGCCTCCAGAGCCGCGCCGCGCGTCTCGGCCTCGGCGGCGCCGGCCGAGAGGCGGCGTTCCGCGAGGCGGGCGAGTTCGGCAAGCGAGGTGATACGGGGTTCCGGCAGATCGGCCGGTACGGCCGGCGGTGCGCCGCGCGCCGGCGCCTCTTCCGTGTCGAACAGCCGCCACAAACGGCCAAGGTCGGACATGACGAAACGCGCGAGGGCCATGAGACCGGCGAAGATGACGACCGCCGCCGCCGCCGCCGCCCACCAGGGCAGCAAACGGACCGCGGCAAGCACGACAAGCGCGACAATCGCCGGAAGTGTCGCGATCAGGGCCGCGAGTGTCGCTTTTCCGCGGAATTTTCGTACTATTGCCACAGGGCCCTCTCGCAGACCGGCGAATGTGGCCCTACATGATGCTTATGGACGGTATCGTTGCCGGCCGGATGAATTGGTTTCAAGGACGCCACGAAATCACCTAATATTAACACTTGAATAACGCGACGGCCGTCCAGCGGCGTCTGGGAGCGAAGAGGTTGCGGTGAGCGACGACGATTTCTTCGGAGCGCTACCGATAGGCTATCGGCTTGAGGAGTACCAGATCGAGTCCATCCTCGGTCAGGGCGGGTTCGGTATTACCTACAAGGCCCGCGACACCAACCTCAACAAGCTGGTGGCGATCAAGGAGTATCTGCCGGAGCAATTCGCGCTCCGCAAGCGGACCGATACCGTATCGCCGCGCCAGGGCAGCCGTGACGACTTCCAATGGGGGCTGGAGCGTTTCCTCCAGGAGGCGCAGACACTCGGCCAGTTCGAGCATCCGAACATCGTGCCCGTCCTGCGCTATTTCGAGGCGAACAGCACCGCATACATGGTCATGGCCTATCAGGACGGCCAGGCGCTGGGCGACATCCTCGACTCCGTCCAGATCCTCGAGGAAACGGAACTCGAGGAGATCATTTACCCCCTGCTCGACGGTCTCGAGGCGGTGCACCGGTCCGGGGTGCTTCATCGCGATATCAAGCCCGACAACATCTTCATCCGCCTGGCCGACGGCACCCCGGTGCTTCTCGATTTCGGCGCGGCGCGCCAGGCAATCGGTGCCCGGCACCGCAACGTCACGCGGATCGTGACGCCGAATTATGCGCCGCACGAGCAGTATCACAGCGACGGCGAACTGGGGCCCTGGACGGACATCTACGCCCTGGCCGCGGTCGTGTACGAGGGCATCACGGGCGCGCCGCCGCCCGAGGCGCCGGCGCGCATCACCAACGACAAGATCGTGCCCGCCACCCGGGCCGGGCGCGACCGGTACAGGCGCGGCTTCCTGCAGGCCATCGATGCCGGACTGGCCGTTCGGCACGAGCGGCGGCCACAGACGATCGCGGACTGGCGCAAGAAGTTCCCGCCGCCGTTGAACCCCGAGATTTCGGTCTCGCCATCGCGTTTTGGCCGGCTGTCGACGGCCCTCCGACCCGGCTCCGCCCGGCTGGCCGCCGCCGCCGCCCGGTCGCGCCGCCTGTCGGCCGGCGAAAGCCCGACGACGCGGGACCCGGCGGCCCTCGTGTCCGCGGCGCTGGCGGACTTTGGCGGGGCGCCGACCGAGGTGCTCACCTCGGGCGTACCGACCGCCGCACGTGGCGCCGCGCACTCGATCGTCCCTACCTCATCGCCGGGCATGTCACCGGTCGCGTCACCGGCCGCGTCACCGGCGGGCGAATCGTCATCTGCCGGGCCCGCAACGGCCGAGCGCCCACCGTTGGGCGCCGGGTCGGCCCCGCCCGCGCCCCCCGCGCCGCGCCTGCCCGGCGCTGACGGCCTGCCGGCGGCACAGGTTGCCGAAACGGGCGGATTTGGCGGCCGGCCGACGCAGGTTCTGCCCCTATCGGAACCCGACGGCGGTTCGGCGACCCTGGCGACGCCTCCCCGCCCGAGTGCCGCCTACCGGGCTGCAGCCAATCGGGATGCCGCCTATGGGGATACCGCCCGGCGTCAGACCGCGGTGCGCCGCCGACGTCCGGCACTGGTTTGGG
>CAYGKX010000110.1:6919-10598 GCA_964350225.1 uncultured Rhodospirillaceae bacterium
CGTTGCCGTGACGCTGATGGGAGATTCCGACAGCGGTGCGGATCGTGTAGCCGACGGCGGGTCGACGACCAGCGCGCCGCTCCGTCCGGCCGATGGCGGGATGGCGAAAGGCGGTTCGGGCGGCGAAACCGCTGCCGACGGCGCGGTCGCCGGGCGCGACGACACGGACCCCGATCCGGGATCGAACATAGACGTTGCCGCCGTCGTGCGGGACCTGGAGGAGCAGGACAAGCTGCTGCGGCGCCAGCGGGCCGCCGCGATCGCGCGGTGGCGGCGTCAGCGAGCGGCGGCAGAGGCCAAGGCGCGCGACAAGGCCGTCGCAAAGGCGTTCCGGAACCGGCGCCTCACCGCGCGCTTGCCCGGCCGGGGTGACTCTACGCTCCTGCGGTTCGCCGCGAATGGCAGGCTCAGTGCCTCCACGGTGTCGCTCAACGGATCGGGCGACATCGACGAGAATGGCCGCTGGTGGATCAAGAACGAGCGGCTGTGCATGAAGCTGCAGCGCTGGAACGGCGGCGCAACAAGCTGTTTCAAGGTCACCTTCCGCGGCCGTCCGACCAGCCGGCGGGTCGGCGTTGCGGCCGCCAGCGGCAGCGGCAGCTTCAACGGCACCCTGACCTATTAGGCCAACCCGCGCCCGCCCGTTCTTCCCGTTCTTCCCGAACCGGACCGGCGAAGCCGGCAGGACGGGGAAAGCCGGTTATGTGAGGAAACCCGCGCGGCTCAACGTCCACAGCCGGAAAAGTCGCGGCGGCCGTCGGGCATCACCGTGTTGCACAGGACGGCCCCCCGGAACAGGGCGCCGTCGATCTTGGCCCCCTTCAGGTTCGCCCCGTCGAGGTTGGCGCGGCGCATGTCCGCCAGCCGCAGATCCGCCCCGGCGAGATTGGCCCGCAAGAGGTCGGCGTCGCGCAGGTCCGTCAGGCGCAGGCTCGCCCCCCTCAGATCGACACGCAACAGATCGGCCTTGCGCAGATCGCTCAGCTTGAGGTCCGCGCCCGACAGGTCGGCCCCGTCGAGGTTGGCGCCGATGAGGCTGAGATTACCGAGCTTGGCGCCGGCCAGGTCGCACCCAATGCATTTGTTGCTGGCCTTGAGTTTCTTCAGGTCGATCTCGTTCGGCGTACGAGGGGGCCGCGCCTCCTTCCCATCGCCGGGGGTCTTGCCTGGGGTCTTGCTGGGGGTCTTGCCGGGAGCCTTCCCAGGGGCCGTTCCGGCGGGCGGGGAGGGTTTCGTCTGGGCATGTCCCGCGGGTGCGAGGACGCACACGGCGGCGAGGACGAGACTGGCAGCGAACAGCGGGTGCGAAAAACGGCGCATCGGTTACCCTCCGGTATGGCAGCGAGCGGGGAGTGTCGCCGCCCGACCTCGGAAATGCCACAGAAAACATCCGGCGAGACGGATGATTGTATCGGTAATATTGAGTAAAGAACTTCGCCCTTCGGGGACTTGTCGCCGGCGGGCGAACATTTGAGTCCGCTTGCGCGTCTAAATGGCTGATCTTCCGCGCAAAATGGTTTTGCGCCGGTCGGTCCCGTGATATAGGATGCGCCCATAACAAGTTGCGAGCTGGGCCGCGGGGAGTATGAAGCGGCATCGGGCACACGCCAGACTATCTCTGATTGGGGAGACGGGACCCACCCGGCACAGGACTCTGGTCTTGCGCTGGCTGCATAAACACGGTTGGTCGACCTATTCCGTTTGAGGGGATCTGATGATTTCGCGACAGACTTCGAACCGCTCCGGCACAGCCTCCGCTCGCAAGGGCGGCCGGGGCTTGGCTCGCTGGGGTTTCGGCGGCCTGCTGGCTGCCATGGCAGGCGCCTTTGTCGCCGCACCGGGTGCCCAGGCCCAGACAGCCACGAGCTATACCTTCGCCGGCATTCCCTGGGGCAGTTCCTCCAGCGAAGTGCGAAAGGTTCTACGGAAAAAGGGCTTCCGCCCCGCCGGATGGGTGCGGGGCAAGCGCCGGGAATTCGGCGTCGCCCAGTTCCACGCGGTTTACAAGCGTGAGGACCGGGGCAAGCGGCTGGTCGCGGTCGGCAAGATGGCCGGCCAGCGTGTGACCGTCGACTTCGTGTTCGGCAACAACGACAAGCTGGGCCATGTCATCGTCAAGTCGCGCTACTGGAACGGCACGATCCGCGGCGCCCGGCGCATGATCCGCATGGCGAAGGCCCTGGTCCAGATGTATGAGGAGCAGTATGGCTCCGCCCGCAAGGTCGAGGACGACGGATGGCCGGACACGGCGATCTGGCGCCCCGCCCGGGACGGCAGCCAGATGAGCCTGTATGTGCGCGGTGTGAAGGGCTTCATGTTCTCGCCGAGCTACAAAACGGCGCTGCGCATTCACTTTTCCCACCCGACCTACAATGACGTCAGCACCTCGGGCTGGATGCCGGTCAACGTTCTCAAGCCGGTCGTCACACTGCCTGAGCGGGCAGCGCGTCCGCGCCTGACGGAGAAGCAGCGCAAGGAACAGCTTCGCCGGATGTATCAGAACAAGTCCGGAAACCGGTAGGGTCCGCCGACACCGCCGTCCCGTTGGGCGCCACGGGGCGTTACCGGATCCGACCGCCTGAGCGGCCAGACCGTGCGAGTTGAAACATCGGGGGAGGCTCACAGCCTCCCCCGATTTCATTCGTACCCCGACGACCTCGCGGCGACCGAGCTCACTTGAGGGGCGGGCGGCGGGCTGGTAGGTAGGTCGGCGCCGACGCGGCCTCGTCGGCCGATGGAGTCGCCGGACATGCGCCGATGGTTCGCCCTCGGAACCAAGGTCGCCCTGACCGCCGCGTTGCTTTACCTGATTGCCCGGTCCGTCGATCTGGCGGAGGTCGGGGCTCAGTTGTCCCGGGTCCGGACCGACTGGTGCCTCGCCGGCGTCGCGCTGTTCGGCGTCACCATCGGCCTGGGGGCGCTTCGCTGGCGGCTCGCCGCGTTGCCCCTGTCCGCGGCATTGCCCCTGCGGCATCACCTGCGCCTCAATCTCGTGTCCCACTTCTTCAACCAGGCGCTGCCATCGACACTTGGCGGCGATGCGGCCCGGTCCTGGATGGCGCGAAAGGTTCCGGGCGGCCTGCGCGGCGCAATCTACGCGGTCCTGGCCGACCGCCTGGCCGGCTTTATCGGCATCCTGGTCCTCATCGCGGCCGGCCTGCCGTGGAGCCTCGCGGCGATCGCGGATGTCAGGGGGCAGATCGCCCTTCTTCTCCTCCTGTCCGCCGGCGTCGCCGCCGCTGTCTTCTATCTCCTGGCCGGCCTCCTGCCGGCCGCGCTGGCGGCGCGCTGGACCGTGGCAGGAACGGTGCGCGCGGCGAGCCGGTCGGGATGGCGCAGCCTGTGCCGCCTGCGTCCGGGCGCCGCGATCTTCGCCCTCGCTCTCATGGGTCACGGATTCACGATCCTCTCGACCTGGGCGCTGGGCCGGTCACTCGGCATCGACCCGGGACTGGGGAACCTCGCGGCCCTTCTTCCCGCGATCGTATTGTTCTCGATGATCCCCATAACGGTGGCCGGCTGGGGGCTGCGGGAAGGAGCGATGGTCGCCGCGCTTGCCCCTGTCGGCATACCGCCGGCCGCGGCGCTCAGTCTCTCCATCCTCATCGGCCTGATGCAGATCGCCTGGGGCCTGGTCGGCGGCCTCATGCTGCTTGGCTCCCGGAGCCGGCCGAGCGGC
>CAYGKX010000111.1:0-6488 GCA_964350225.1 uncultured Rhodospirillaceae bacterium
CGTAAATGCGGCGGCGTGCACGCGGCGCATTCGGGCCGCGCAGGGGTCGGAAGCGGGTCGAACCCCTAGGCAGACAGATCGCAGCAATCGACCTTATGGGCGGCTTCCTCCAGCGCTTCCTCGCCAGTGGCGGCACGCGCTGCGCCATAGCAGTCCTGCCGCGGATGGGCGGCGCGGATCGGCAGCAGGTTCACGACGCCAGCCGCTCGCGTTCCGCCTCAAGGGTCAGCCAGCGGTCCTCCGCCCGCGTCAGCTGGCCCTTCGCTGTGTCGAGCTTGCGCGCCGCCTCGCCTGCCCTGGTCGGGTCGCGGGTGTAGAGGTTCGGGTCGCTCAACGCCTTTTCAAGCGCGGCGATCTGGGTCTCGAGCGCGGAGATGAGCTCTGGCAGCTTCTCCAGTTCGCGCTGCTCCTTGAAGCTCAATTGGCTGCGCGTCCGGGCGCGCGGAGGCGCGGCTGCGGCAGGTTTCTTCGCCGGTGCGGGCTTGGGCTCGGCGCGGGGGCGGCGTTGCCGGATATAGTCGGCATAGCCGCCGGGATACTCCATCGCCTTGCCGTCGCCCTCCACGGCGATGGTCGAGGCGACGACATTGTCGAGAAAGGCGCGGTCGTGGCTGACGAGGAGGAGTGTCCCGGAATAGTCGGACAAGAGATCCTGCAGCAGGTCCAGGGTGTCCATGTCCAGGTCGTTGGTCGGCTCGTCGAGCACGAGAAGGTCGCTCGGCAGGGACAGGATCTTCGCCAGCATCAGCCGGTTGCGCTCGCCGCCGGACAGGGTCTTCACATAGGCGTCGGCCTGGCGCGGGTCGAAGAGGAAATCCTTCAGGTAGGCGCGAACATGGCGCGCCTTTCCGCCAACAATGACCTGGTCGCCGCCGGCCTCGCACAGGACCCGCTGCAGGGTCGCATCGGGGTCGAGCTGCGCCCGCTTCTGGTCGAAATAGGCGATGCGGACATTCTGGGCGAGCCGGATGCGCCCGCCGTCCGGATCCTGTTCGCCGATCAGCATGCGGAGGAGGCTCGTCTTGCCCGCGCCGTTCGGCCCGACGATGCCGACCCGGTCGCCGCGCAGGATACGGGTGGAGAAATTGTCGATGATCGTCCGCGTTCCCGCCGCCGTCTCGTAGGCGAGCGAGATTTCCTTCGCCTCGATCAGCTGGCGGGTCTTGAGCTCGCTTTCCTTCAGCTCGATCTTCGCCTTGCCCCGGCCGCCGATCAGGGCCGCGCGCGCCTCCCGCATCGTCTCCAGTTTGCGCAGGCGCCCCTGGTTGCGCTTGCGCCGGGCGGTGACACCGCGCAGGAGCCACCGGGTCTCGTCGGCCAACTGCTTGTCGAGCTTCTCGGCCGCCCGCGCTTCGTCGTGGAGCACCTGTTCGACCCACTCGTCGTAATGGCCGAAACCCCGGTCCGCGCGACGCAGCACGCCGCGTTCCAGCCAGAGGACACGGTTGGTCACGTTGGTCAGGAAGGTCCGGTCGTGGCTGATGACCAGAAGCGCGCCCTTGAAGTCCAGGACCTGCCGTTCCAGCCACTCGATGGTGGCGAGGTCCAGATGGTTGGTCGGCTCGTCCAGCAGCAGTATGTCGGGCGGCGCGCAGAATACCTTGGCAAGCGCCGTTCGCCGCGCCTCGCCCCCGGACAAGGTCGCCGTGTCGCGCGTGCCGTCCAGATCGAGCCGGTCGAGGATGGCGTCGACCTCGTAGTCCGGCCGGCCGCTGGAAGCGACATGGTCGCGGACGGTTTCGCCCTTGCCGAAACGGGGCTCCTGCTCCAGCCAGGCGATGCGGATGCCAGGTTCGACATACCGGTCGCCGGCGTCGAGATCGAGGTCGCCGACGACGACCTTCACCAGGGGCGACTTGCCGCAGCCGTTACGTCCGACCAGCGCCGCCCGCTCACCGCGCACCAGGTGCAGATCGATTTGCTCGAAGATTGGCGGGCCGCCGAAGGTGATGGCGACATCGCGCAAAGAAAGGAGCGGCGGCTCAGCCATGGGGATCCGCGCTCCAGCAGATATCTCTCACGAGAAGCCTCGCTCTTTCTGCACCGTGTCGTAGGCGGCGTTGATCTTCGCCATCTCGCGGGTCGCCTGATCGATGAATTCCGTGGGAAGGCCCTGGGCGACTAGCCGGTCGGGATGGTTCTCGCGGATCAGCTTCCTGTATGCCGTCTTGATCTCGTCCTCGCCCGCGCCCCGGGTCACGCCAAGGATGGCATAGGGATCGTCGGCGGGGCGGACAGTGTGCTTGGCCTCGATCCGGTCGAAGGCGGCGGCGTCGAACCCGAACAGTTCGGCGACCCGCCGCAGGAAGGCCTGTTCGTTCGGGTGATACTGATCGTCCGCCTTGGCGATATGGAACAGCGCATCCAGAAGCTGTTCCAGAACGGCCGGCTCGTCCTTGAACAGCCGGCCCATCTGCTTGGCATAAGGCTCGAAACCCTGGGCGTCCTTCTTCGCGATGTCGAACAGCCGGCCGACACCCTTCATCTCTTCCGGCGGGACGTGGAAGACCTGCTTGAAGGCGTCGACCTCGTCGCGGGTGACGACTCCGTCCGCCTTGGCCATTTTCGCGCCCAGCACGATGACCGCCGTCGTGAAGGCGATCTGCTTCGTACCGCCGGGCCGACCCGAAATGTCGACCAGTTTGTCCGCGCCATGGCCCGCAAGCAGGCCGAGGATGGCCCCGATGGGACCGCCCAGCGCCAGCCCGGCCGCGCCGCCGATGATCTTTCCCCAGATGCTCATGGATGCCTCGTGCGGGCACATGTAACGGCGGTGACGGCGGCGCGCAAGCTCGCTCGACCGGCACATGCCCAGTCGGCGGATGAAACCGACGCGTCCACAGCGCGTTCTCCTGTTTGGAAGACGTCAATGCGCCGAGAAGGGAAGTCAACGATACCATGAGCGATAACCCGAGCCCGATCCGCGAGGTCGCGGCAATTTTCGACAAGACAGAGAACCTGGAAGACGCCGTCAGCGATCTCCTGAGCTCCGGCTTCGACAGGGCCGAGGTCAGCATCCTCGGAGAAGAAGGGACCATCGACCGGCAGCTGGGCCACCTCATCGAGCGGGAAAAGGACGGCGGCATCGAGACCCGCAGCGTCTATGTCGGCGAGGAGGAGACGGGCCAGGCCCGGAAACTGATCGTCGGCTCGCTCGCCGCCGTCGGCGGCATGGCCGGCGGGGCCGCCGTGGTCGCGACCGGAGGCGCGCTCGCACCGGCCTTCCTGGCAGCCTTGCTGACCGGCGGGGCGGCCGGCGCCGCGGGCGATGCGGCGAGCCGGGCCATCGAAAAGGAACGCCGCGAGGAACTGGAGAAACGGGTGCGGGACGGTGGCATCGTCCTGTTTGTCAGCGCCGCCGACGCGGGCAAGGAAGAAACCGCGCTCGAGACTCTCTCCCGGCACAGTCCCTATGCAGTGAGTTCGCACCCGGTGTCGTCCTCCGTCGCCTGATCTCGGGGCTTGGCCCTTTCCCTTGCGCCGGTACTGGATTTCCCCTTTGTCGCCCCTTAACTGCCGTTGTCATACTGTCACGGTAGAGACGACCGGGCGCCGCGGTTACCGCCGCCGGCGCCCCACGGGAAACAGGCTATGGGAGAAGTCGAATGACTGGGATACGTGCATTTGCGGGCGGGCTTCTGCTCGCCCTCGCCGTCGGCAGCTGGACAGGCGGCGCGCGGGCGGCGGAGATCAAGGATTTCGTCGGTGAATACGAAGGCACCGCCATCACCGTCATGCGGCAGGCGTACGGGCTGGAGAGCGTCCGCAATCGGGACATGGACGTGTGGATTACGGCCGACGACGCCGGCGGCTTCAAAATTACCTGGAAGACGACCTTCCTGGGCCGGTGGTCGGGCGACGAGAAGAAAGTCCGGACCACGTCGCTGACCTTCGTCCCGGCGGGCAAGCCGGGCATGTGGAGGGCGACGGTGTCCGGCGATCCGCTCGCAGGTAAACCGCTGATCTGGGCCGCGCTCGAGGACAAGTCTCTGACCGTCAACGTCGTGCAGGTTTCAGAGAGCGGCTCGCTCGCGACGGCGACCTATGTGCGCAGCCTGACCAAGGAGGGGCTCAAGCTGGAGTTCCGGGCGACCCACGACGGCACGCGTCTTCGCCGGATCGTCGGCTGGCTGAAGCGGAAGGCGGCCAAGAAATAGGTCTGACGCCGATCGGTCGCCGCCGGCGATGTCCGGCGCCGCGCCCGATATAGACGGGCCGGACCCCCGTCCCCGGGCGCCGGGCGCGGATATTCCCGCCGGCGCATGGGACTGTCACGTCCATCTGTTCGGTCCGCAGGAGCGATATCCTTTCGTCGGCGGCCGGGACTACACGCCGCCGGACGCGACCCTGGCTGCCCTGCGCGGCCTGCACGATGCGCTCGGCATCGACCGGGCCGTGCTGGTCCAGCCGTCCGTCTACGGTGTCGACAACCGGTGTCTGCTCGAAGGTCTCCTGCGGGGCGAGGGGCGCTACCGGGCCGTCGTCGTCGTCCCGCCGGACATCCCGGAGCGCGACCTCGATGCCCTCCACGCGGCCGGTGTCCGTGGCGTCCGGCTCAACCTCCTGTTTGCCGGCGGCGGCCGGCGCCTCGACGACGCGGCGGTCCTCGCCCCGCGCCTGGCCGAGCGAGGCTGGCATCTGCAGTTGCTGGCGGATGTGTCGGGCCGGGCGCTTCCCTGGCGCGATCTGTGGCGGTTGCCCTGCGATCTCGTGTTCGACCATCTCGGCCACTTCGACGCGGCTCTCGGGCTGGAGACACCCGGCTTTCAGTCGCTTCTGGCCCTTGCCCGGGATGGCCGCGCCTGGGCGAAACTGTCCGCCCCGATGCGCCTGTCGCGCGTCGCCGATCCGCCTTATCCCGACGTCCTTCCATTGGCCCGCGCTCTGGTACAGGGGGCGCCTGCCCGTGTCGTGTGGGCGTCCGACTGGCCCCATGTGCGACTGCCGCACGATCATATGCCGAACGACGGCGATCTTCTCGACCTCCTCGCGGACTGGGTGCCCGATGCGGACCGGCGCCGCCGAATTCTGGTCGACAACCCGCGGGCGCTGTACGGTTCGTAGGTGCGCCGGAGGCAGCATGTTCCAATTGCAATGATGCAATGCAAAAATTTTTGCTGCATCTGCGAAGAATTCATCCAGTTCTTACGTATCAACGACTGGACGACCAACCTTCGAGCCCGCCCGGCGCCGCTCGCCCCCCCCGGCGGAAAATGGCGCCGTCAGGCAGGATCTGGCCTCCTTCGAACAGCAAGAGCGCATGGAAGCGCCGCCCCCGCGCCGGAGGAACCCCAGCGGAGAGCAGGATGAGTCCATCTTGCAGACTGCTGAAAGGAGAGCCTGATCGTGGCTTTCATCCGTTACATGACACCCGCGGAAGCGCCGCGACTTGAGGCGCACCTGTTGCGTCTGCACCCCGGCGACCGCCGCATGCGCTTCGGTGGCGGCACGCTGAGCGACACGGCAGTCATCGCCTATTGCCGGTCCATCGACTGGCCGGCATCGATCCAGATCGGCTATTTCGCCGATGGCGACCTGCGCGGCGTCGCGCAGCTCGCGGTGCCGGAAGGGACCTGGCCCATGCTGCCCGGCCTGCCGATGGCAGGACAAAGGATCGGCGCCGAGTTCGCCATTTCGGTGGAGCGGGAGTATCAGCGCCGTGGGGTCGGGCAGGCGCTGCTCGAACGGGCGGTGATCGCCGCCCGGAACCGGCATGTCGGCTCGCTGACGATGTATTGCCTCCCCTCGAACGAGAAGATGCGCCGCCTCGCGCTTCGCTGCGGCGTCAAGCTTGCCTTCGACCAGGGAGAAGTGTCGGGCCTGGCCATCCTCGATCATCCGGACCAGCTGACGGTCGCCGCCGAATATGTCGACCGTGCTGCAGCGGCGTTGGACGAGATGCGGGAATTCCTCGTCCCGGCGGAATGACCTAAAGCGAAGCCGCCGCCCGGGCCGCCTGGTCGTAGAGGCCTGACAGGGCCCGCAGGAGGGTCGCGGCGTCCCGGACGTTGGCGCCGGCATTCTGGTCGAGCATCTGAAGGGACGCGATCAGACACTCTTCCCGCACTTCGCGATAGCGGCGGCAGGCGTCCGCCCCCGTGTCCGTCGTCTGATAAAAGACTTCCTTGCCGCGCCGATCGCCTTCCACAAGTCCGGCCTTGAGGAGCTTCTTCAGCGAATAGGTCACCGTATGCGTGTCCTCGACATTCAGCATGAAGCAGATATCGGCCACCCGCTTTGGCCGCTGGCGGTGGTTCACGTTGTGGACGACGAGCACGTCGAGCGGCGCCAGGTCCGGGTAGCCGACAGCCGCCATGCAGCGCACCATCCAGCGGGAGAAAGCGTTGTTCGCGACGGTCAGGCCGAATTCGAGCTCCGACAGCTGCCACCCCGTTTCCGAGGCGAGGTGCTCGGACGAGACGATGGGGGTCGGGTTCTCTGGTTTCGATGCCATGGGGATCTGTCTATTTGCCTTCAAACATCGTCGT
>CAYGKX010000111.1:6498-10556 GCA_964350225.1 uncultured Rhodospirillaceae bacterium
GGAAGGTCGCTATTTCCGGAAAAATGACGATCAGGACGACCGCGGCGACCATCAGGAAGAAGAAGGGCAGGGCGGCCCGCGCGACATAGAGAATGTTCTCGCCCGTCAGACCCTGGAGGACGAAAAGGTTGAAGCCCACCGGCGGAGTGATCTGCGACATCTCCACGACCAGGACGAGATAGACGCCGAACCAGATGAGGTCGATGCCCGCCTTGTCGACCATCGGCAGGATCACCGCGGTGGTCAGCACGACGACCGAGATGCCGTCGAGGAAACATCCGAGCAGAATGAAGAAAAGGGTCAGCGCGAAGATCAGCATGTAGGGCGACAGCTGCATGCTGCCGATCCAGGCAGCGAGATCGCGCGGGATGCCGGTAAAGCCCATCGCCGTCGTCAGGAAGGCCGCACCGGCCAGGATGAAGGCGATCATGCAGGATGTCCGGGTCGCGCCCAGAAGGCCTTCCTTGAAGACCTTCCAGGTCAGGGTACCGGACAGCCAGGACACGATGAGCGACAGCAGGACACCCACCGAAGCGGCGTCGGTGGGCGAGGCCCAGCCGAGATAGATCGAGCCGATCACGCCCGCGATGATACCGACGACGGGGATCAGGCGCCGGGCAGCCCAGATGCGCTGGCGGAACGGGATCGCCGGGTCCTTCGGCGGTGTCCGCCGCGGATTCAGGATCGACCAGACGGCGATGAAGCCCATGAAAAGCAGGACCAGCATCGCCCCGGGCAGAATGCCGGCGATGAAGAGGCGGGCGATCGACTGTTCGGTCGAGACGCCGTAGACGATCAGGATGATCGAGGGCGGGATCAGCAGGCCCAGGGTGCCCGACCCCGCGAGGGTCCCGATCGACATTCGGCGGTCGTAGCCGCGCTTTTCCAGTTCCGGCAAGGCCATCTTGCCGATGGTGGCGGCCGTTGCGGCGGAGGACCCGGAGACGGCCGCGAAGATGCCGCAGCCGACGATGTTGACATGCATCAGGCGTCCCGGGATCGGGCCCATCCAGGGGGCGAGCCCCTCGAACATGTCCTCCGACAGGCGCGAGCGGAAGAGGATCTCGCCCATCCAGATGAAGAGCGGCAGGGCAGCAAGCGCCCAGGAGTTGGATGCTCCCCAGATGGTGGAGGCGAGAAGGTTGCCCACCGGCCGCCCCGTAAGCGCGAGTGCGATAAAGCCGCCGGCAAGCAGCGCCAGCGCCACCCACAAGCCTGCGCCGAGCATGAGAAAGGTCGCCGCGAGGAGGACGGCGGCAAGCACGAACAGGCTGCCGTCGGCGAACATCGCCCGCATGGCATCCGCCAGCGGCAGCTCGAAGAATTCGATTGCGACCCAAAGGCCTGCGGCGAGGAAGAGCAGGACCAGATGGACGAAGGGCGTCGCGCCGTAGCGGGCGCGGGTGGGTGGCATGGCAGTCACAGCTCCCTCACATCGTCGCCTTGACCTGTCTCCCATTCCGCCTCGCCCTCGAGGTAGGTCGCGGGTTCGCCGCGCGCGACGCGGAGATATTCGTCGGCCAGTGCTATGCTCAGGACGAGAGCGCCGAAGGCCATCACCGATTGAGGGATCCAGAGCGGCGTCGGCACCATCCCGTCCGCCCGGTCGTCGAAGACCAGCGATTCGTGGGTCAGCGCGCCGGCATACCAGGTGAAATAGGCGGCGAAGAGAAAGGCGACGAAGAGCACCCAGAGTTCGACCTGGCGCCGCGTCTCCGGTGCGAGGTGGTGGATGATCAGGGTGACCCGGATATGGCCGCCGGCACGCAGGGTTCCGGCGAGGGCGAGGAAGGAGGCGCCGGCCAGGAAGAAGCCGGTGAAGTCGGCGTAGGACGGGATGAGCAGTCCGATCGGCCGCCCGCTGACGAGACCGGCGATGTCATCCAGGATGTTCAGGCCGACCTGGAGGAGCACGATCACCGCGATGGCGCAGAGCAGGAGCGCCGCGAGCGTGAGGCTCAGGGCGTAAAGGCGGTCCAGGGCACGCCGCATCGCAGCCTCCGGTTCCGGTGGTGTCGGGGGCGAGGCTGGGCGGCGGCGCGGAGAGTCCCGGCCGCCGCCCCTTTTCCCGGATTACTGGCGATAGGCCTTGAGGATGGCCGCACCCTCGGCGCCGGCCGACTTGGCCCACTCGCCGGCCATCGTGTCGCCGATCTTCTTGATGCCGGCCTTCAGGTCGGCCGACGGGGTGACGACGGTCATGCCGTTCTTGGACAGGCCGGAGGTGGTCTGGGCCGTGACCTCCTGGCTCATCTTCCAGCCCCGCGTTTCCGCCTTCTTGCCCATGGCGATCACGGCGTCGCGCGTTGCCTTGTCGAGGCGGCGGAGCGCCCGGCTGTTCACGGCGATGATGTTCTTCGGCAACCATGCCTGGGTGTCGTGATAGAACTTCACGAAGTCCCAGGCCTTGATGTTCACGCCCGTCGCCGCGGAAGTGACCATTGCCTCGACCCGCCCGGTCTGGAAGGCCTGCGGCACTTCCGGTACCTGCACAAGGGTCGGCACGGCGCCGGCCAACTGTGCGAAGCGGGAGGTGGCGGCGTTATAGGTGCGGAACTTCAGCCCCTTCATGTCGGCGAGCGATTTCAGCTCCTTCTTCGCGTAGATGCCCTGGGGCGGCCACGGTACGGCGTAGAGCACCACCATGTTCTGCTTGGCCAGTGCCTTCGATACCGCGGCGCGGGAGGCGTCCCACAACTTCTTCGCCTGCGCGTAATCGGTCGCGAGGCCGGGGACCGAGTCCGCCCCGAAGATCGGGTTGTCATTCGCGAGGATGGACAGCAGGAACTCGCCGATCGGGACCTGCCCGCCGCGGATCGCCTTCGGGATCTCCGGATGCTTGATCAGCGAGGCGCCAGGATGGACCTTGATGGTCAGCTTGCCTTTGGTCGCCGCGGCGACGTCCTTGGCGAACTCCATTACATTCTTCGTATGGAATTCCCGCGCGGAGTACGGGGTTGGCATGTCCCAGGTCTGCGCGTGGGCGGTTGTGGCGAGCACAGCGCCGGCGGCGGCAAGTCCGAGGGATTTCAGGAAGGTGGTGGCCTGACAGTCCATTTCTGTGTCTCCTTGTCTCTTGAGCGCTTATTGGTTTTGTCGGTAATCCCGGCGTGCCGCCCATTCGGCGAACACCCCGGTATCGGAAGCCCCGGAAGCCATGTATTTCGTTTCGGTAGGCACATGCGAGGCGCCCGGCCGATCTACAGCTTCTGGTAATCAGTCTAGGGACGCAACATCTCGCTTGTCAAAATTTTTCTGATAATTTATCGATAAAATGTAATTGTTCAGCGGGACACAGAACGCACGGGTACGGATCGATGGCGACGGCGGACATGACATCAGGCTGGCAATTCTGGGTCGATCGGGGCGGCACCTTCACGGATGTCGTCGCCAAGCGGCCGGACGGCAGCCTCGTCAGTCACAAGCTGCTGTCGGAAAACCCGGAACGCTACAAGGACGCGGCTGTGCAGGGGATCCGCGACCTGCTCGGCCTCGCGCCGGGCGCGCCGATTCCCGATGCGGAGATCGACGCGGTCAAGATGGGCACGACGGTGGCGACCAACGCGCTGCTGGAACGCAAGGGGGAGCGTACGCTTCTCGCCATCACGAAGGGGTTCCACGACGCGCTGCGCATCGCGTACCAGAACCGGCCCAGGCTCTTCGAGCGGCATATCGTGCTGCCCGAACTGCTCTATGAGCGAGCGGTCGAGATCGAGGAACGGATCGGCGCGCGGGGCGACGTTCTCGCGCCGCTCGACGAGGACGCCGCCCGGCGCGATCTCCGGGCTGCCTATGACGACGGCTTCCGCGCCATCGCCGTCGTTCTGATGCATGGCTATCGCTACACGGACCACGAGAAACGGCTGGCGGACATCGCACGCGGCATCGGTTTCACACAGATTTCGGTGTCCCACGAGGTGAGCCCGCTCATGAAGCTGGTCGGGCGCGGCGATACGACGGTCGTCGACGCCTATCTCTCGCCGATCCTCCGCCGCTATGTCGACCAGGTCGGCGGGGAGCTGGGCGACGTGCGCCTCATGTTCATGCAGTCCAACGGC
>CAYGKX010000112.1:0-8135 GCA_964350225.1 uncultured Rhodospirillaceae bacterium
GAGGGCGCCGTCTTCCTTGGCGTAGATACCGTCCGAGCGGTCGAGCGCCTCGGAGATCACCGGGCTGAAGGCCGCCCGGACGAAGGCCAGGTCCATCTCGTTGCAGACCTGGATCAGGCCGTTCTGGATGACGGCGAGGGTGACGGGATCGAGGCTGGTCTGGTTCATGGCATGCCTCCGACGGTGACGATCAGGTTGCCCAGGTCGTCCGCTTGCACGTGATCGCCCGGCTCCACGACGATGGTCGTGTCGAGCTGCTCGACGATGGCGGGGCCGGTGATGGTGCGGCCCGGCGGGAACTGTTCGCGGCGGTAGATCGGCGTGTCGTGCCAACCGTCCTCGTACCAGACCTGGCGGCGGTCGACCGGGTCTGTCGCGGCGCCCTCGGCCCGGGTCAGGGCGTCGAGGGGAACGGCGCTACGTCTGCCGATGACGGCGGTGTGCAGGTTCACGAGGACCGCCTTGATTTCCGGCAACTCGACCGCAAAGCGGCGCCAGTAGGCGGCCTCGAAGTCCTTCTGCAGGGTCTCGCGGTCGACGTCCGGGCTCGCGACCGGGATGGTCAGGATGTGGCTCTGCCCGGCGAACTGCATGTCGGCGCTGTGGAGGACCGACAGCTCCTCGATCTCCACGCCCTCGCGCTCGATGGTCGCCGTGCCCTCGGCGATCTGGCTCTCCAGAAGCGATTTCACCTGCCCCATGTCGACGGCCTCGAGCGGCGCGTTGACCGTGTTGACATAGTCGTGCCGGACGTCCGCGACCAGGCAGCCCAGCGCGTTGGTGATGCCGGGGCGGGCCGGGACCAGCACCTTGGGGATGCCGAGCTCCCGGGCGAGCGGCGTCGCGTGCAGGGGCCCCGCGCCACCGAAGGCGAAGAGCGCGAAGTCGCGCGGGTCGTGGCCGCGGGAAAGGGAGACGAGGCGGAGGGCACCGGCCATCTTGTCGTTGGCGATGCGAAGGACGGCGGCGGCCGCCTGATCCGCGTCCATGCCGAGCGGCTCGCCCAGTTGTTCCGCAAATGCATGACGCACGTCGTCCAGCGACACCGGATTGTCGACGGCGAGGAGCGCCTTGGGGTTGAGGCGGCCGAGTACGAGGTTGGCGTCGGTGATCGTCGGCTGGGTGCCGCCCCGGCCATAGCAGATCGGGCCAGGGGTCGCGCCGGCGCTCTCCGGGCCGACCTGCAGGATCCCGGCCTCGTTGACATAGGCGAGCGACCCGCCGCCCGCGCCGATGGTGTGCACGTCGACCATCGGGACGTGGATCGGCATGGCATATTCGAGCTCGAGCTCGGAGCTCACCTCCGGCACGCCATCCTTGATCAAGCCGACGTCACAGCTCGTCCCGCCCATGTCGCAGGTGATGACGTTGGGCATGCCCGCCGCCCGCGCCGTGAAGGCCGCCGCCATGACGCCGGAGGCGGGGCCGGACATGACCGTGTTCACGGCGGCCTCGGAGACGATGGTCGAGGAGACGGTGCCGCCGTTGCCCTGCATGACGAGCAGGTCGTGGGGATAGCCGCGGTCCTTCAACCCCTGGCGCAGTCGCTCGATATAGCGGTCGAGCACGGGCTGAACGGAGGCGTTCACGGCCGCCGTCACCCCGCGCTCGTACTCCCGGTATTCGGACAGGATCTGGTGACCGGCCGTCACATAGGGGGTCGGCCACATCTCCCGGGCGATCTCCAGCGCGCGTAGCTCGTGCGCCGGATTGACGTAGCTGTGGAGAAAATGGATGACCAGCGCCTCGCAGCCGGCGTCGATCAGGCCCTGGATCGAAGCACGCAGGCCGTCCTCGTCCAGCGGCACGACCTCGTGGCCCTCCGCGTCCATGCGCTCGGCGACCTCGGCCCGCAGCTCGCGCGGGATCAGCGGCACGAAGCTGCCCTTCAGGCCATAGGGCTTCGGTCGCGTGCGCCGTCCCAGCTCGAGGACGTCGCGGAAGCCCTTGGTCGTGACCAACCCGGCTTTCGCGATCTTCCGCTCCAGCATGGCATTGGTCGTCGCGGTCGTGCCGTGCACGATGGTCTTGATCCGGTCGAGCGGCACGCCGGTCTTCTCGATCGCGGCCAGCACGCCGAAGGCCTGGTTCTCGACCGTCGTCGGCACCTTCGCGACCTCGATGCCCGTGCCATCCTCGCGCATCAGGATCAGGTCGGTGAAGGTCCCGCCGACGTCGACGCCGACAACCGTGGGGGTAGCGTCGGTCATGGGGCTGGGGCTCCATGAATGGAAAGAAGGGAGATGCCGGGCGCGACGTTCCATCCTTCGAGACGCGGCCGATGGCCGCTCCTCAGGATGAAGGTATCGCTGCTTGAAGAAGCCCCATGCTTCATCCTGAGGAGGCGGCGAAGCCGCCGTCTCGAAGGATGGGACGACAGACAAACTCCAACACTCCGCACCGCCCGGTCGCCGATTTCGTGCCAACACATCATTCCCGCCTCACACCGTCAGGTAGGCGTTGCGGACCTCGTCGTTGGCGGCGAGTTCGTCCATCGTGCCCTCGTAACGGATGCGGCCCTTCTCGATGATGTAGGCGCGGTCGGAAACGAGATTGGAGAAGTGGAGGTTCTGCTCGGACAGGAGGATCGACAGGCCCTCCGACTTCAGTTCGCGGATCGTCGCTGCCATCTGCTCGACGATCACGGGGGCGAGCCCCTCGGACGGTTCGTCGAGCAGAATGAGTTTGGGGTTGCCCATGAGGGTGCGCGCGATGGTCAGCATCTGTTGCTCGCCGCCGGACATGCGACCGCCGGGTCGGTCGCGCATCTCGGCGAGGTTGGGGAAGATCTCGAAGAGCCGCTCCGGCGTCCAGGTGGGGGCGCCGTCGCGCGCCGACTGGCGGCCGACCTCCAGGTTCTCCATCACCGTGAGCTCCGTGAAAATGCGGCGCTCCTCCGGAACGTAGCCGAGGCCGAGGCGGGCAATCGCGAAGGACTCGCGCCGCTGGATGGGCTGGCCCATGAAGCTGACTGTCCCGGCCGCCGCCCGGACGAGCCCCATGATGGTCTTCATCGTCGTCGATTTGCCGGCGCCATTCCGCCCGAGAAGGACGACGACCTCTCCGGCGCCGACATTCAGCGCGACGTCGGACAGGATATGGGCGCGGCCGTAATAGGCGTGCACACCGTCGACGGCGAGAATGGGCTCGCTCATGACGCTGCTCCCGTTTCCGAGCCGGATGCATCCGGTGCCGCGCCCTCCGCCTTGATGCCGTGGGTTGCGCCGGTGCCGAGATAGATGTCCTGTACCTGCTTGTCCGCCCTCACTTCGTCGGGCTTTCCCATGGCGATCAATTGACCCCGGTTCAGCACCATGATCCGGTCGGCATGGGCGAAGACGACATCCATGTCGTGCTCCGTGAACAGAACGGAGATGTTGCGTTCCCGCACGATGTCGGCGGTCAGCTGCATGAGCCCGACACGCTCGCGCGGCGCCATGCCGGCGGTCGGTTCGTCCATCAGGAGGAGGGTCGGTTCGTTGGCGAGCGCCACGGCCAGTTCCACCCGCTTGATGTCGCCATAGGCGAGGACGCCGCAGGCCCGATCCTGCTGCTCCGCCATCCCGACCCGATCGAGAAGCGCCAGCGCCTCGTCGACATAGTACTTCCCGGCGGCCCGCCACAGGGCACGCGTCTTGTGGTGATGGCTGATCAGGGCCATCTGGACATTCTCGACCACCGTCATCGACGGAAAGGTCGCCGTGATCTGGAAGGTCCGCCCGACCCCCAGCCGCCAGATCTGGTCGGGCTTCATGCCGGCGATGCTGCGGCCGTTGAGGACGATCTCGCCTCGGTCCGACCTGATCTGGCCGTTGAGCATGTTGAAGCAGGTCGTCTTGCCGGCCCCGTTCGGGCCGATGAGGGCGAGAAGCTCGCCCGCCGCGAGATCGAAGCTGACGTCGTCGACCGCCTGGACCCCGCCATAGGCCTTGGAGAGATGCTTGACCGAAAGGACCGTCATTTCGCGCCCTCCGCCTGGCCGCCGCGGGAGCCGGCCTCTGGTTCGCCATCCGACGTGCCGCGGCGGCCGGTCAGGAGGCTCCAGAGAGACTGGAACATGCCGACGATGCCGGTCGGGAAGGCGAGGGTGATGAAGATGATGATCCAGCCCAGGAGGAAGCGCCAATAGGGCTGTCCCCGGAACCATTCGCCGACGATCGAGATGAGCCATTCCGGTTGTGGCGACTTGGACAGGATGTCGGTCAGGTAGGTCAGGCCGGTCGCGCCCAGGATCGGCCCGACCAGCGACTGGACGCCGCCGAGAAGAACCATGAGGAGGGCGTCGAACGAGCGGCCGATCTCCATCGCCGTCGGGAAGATGCTGCCCTTCGAATAGACGAACAGCGATCCGGCGAGCCCGGCCATCGCGCCGGACAGGACGAAGGAGAACCACTGGTGCCGGCGCAGGTCGATGCCGATGGCCGCGACCCGGAGCGGCGAATCGCGCCCGGCCCGCATCGTATAGCCGAAGGGCGCGTAGAGGACCTTTCGCATGAAGAGGATGCCGAGCACGACGACCGCGGCGGTCAGATAGTAATAGGCGATGCGGCTCGAGGCCCAGGCGGACGGCCAGGTGCCGAGGATGCCGTCGTCGCCGCCGGTCACCTCGCCCCACTGGAAGACGACCGCCCAGGCGATCTGGGCAAAGGCGAGGGTGAGCATGGCGAAATAGACGCCGGTGAGCCGGACGCAGAACCAGCCGATGATGAGCGCGAGGATTGCCGCCCCAAAGGGGGCGGCCCAGAAGCCGACCTCGAAGGGAACGCCCAGGAACTTGACGAGGAGCGCCGCCGTATAGGCGCCGCCGCCGAAAAAGGCCGCGTGGCCGAAGCTGACCAGGCCCCCCGGCCCCATGATGAAGTGGAGTGCCGTCGCGAACAGGACGAAGATGAGGATGTCGGTCGCCCGAACCAGGATGAACTCGTCGACGGCCTGGGGCGCTGCCAGATGGATGAGCGGCAGTGCGATCAGGAAGGCGACCGCGAGGATGCCGAGGACGCGCACCGATACCGGCGCGCCGCGCAGAGGTTCTTCCGGCGGGCCGCCATGGCCTTGTCCCGCAAGCTCCGGCTTTCCGAGGAGGCCCCAGGGCCGGAAGATCAGCACCACCGCCATGACCAGGAACATCATGACAAGCGTGCTGCTGGGAAAGAGCAGGATGCCGAAGGTCTTGAGCATCCCGATGATGACCGCCGCGAGAAAGGCGCCGCCGATCGATCCCATGCCGCCAACCACCACGACGACGAAGGCGTCGGCGAGGATGCCGTAGTCCATCAGGAGGCTCGCCCCGTCCTTCGGCAGCTGGGCCGCGCCGCCGAGGCCGGCGAGCGCACAGCCGAGGAAGACGACGCCGGTGAAGAGCCAGCGCTGGTTGACGCCCAGGGCGCCGACCATCTGCCGGTCCTGGGTCGCCGCCCGGACGAGCGTGCCCCAGCGGGTCTTGTTGAAGACGAGCCAGAGGCAGCCGAGAACCAGCAGGGCGACAGTGATAAGGGCGAGGTCGAAGGCAGGGAGAAGCCGGCCGAAGATCTCGATGGAGCCGCGCAGGCCCGGTGCCCGGGGGCTCACGATGTCCTCGGTGCCCCAGATCCACTGGGCGACGTCCTGGACGATCAGGATGACGCCGAACGTGACGATGAGCTGGAAGAGCTCCGGCGCCTTGTAGACCCGGCGGAGGAGAAGGATTTCCATCACCGCGCCGAGGAGGCCGACGACGATCGCTGCGAGCAGGACCGCGCCCCAGAACCCGATGGCCGTTCCGCCGAAACTTGCGACGAAGCTGTACCCGATATAGGCGCCCAGCATGTAGAAGGAGCCGTGGGCGAAATTCACGATCCGCGTCACGCCGAAGATGATCGACAGGCCCGCCGCGACGAGGAACAGCGCGGCCGCGTTGGAAAAGCCTGTCAGCAATGTAACGACGAATTCGCCCACCGCGGGTCTCCGATCAGCCCGGTTTCCGAATGCTCAAACGAAAGGGAAGGGGGCGGACGCCACGCGTGTGTCCCATGGCGCCCGCCATATCCCGCAGGGCCTATTCGGCCTTGCGCATCTTTTTGACTTCTTCGTCCGACGGCAGGTAATTCGCACCGTCAAGATACTTCCAGCGCTCCATCACGCCCTTGCCGTCCTTGACGTTGGTCCAGCCGACATAGGCGCCCATGGTGGACTGATGGTCGATCTTCCGGAAGGTGACCTCGCCCGTCGGGGTGTCGAACTTCAGGCCCTTGAAGGCGGCAACCAGCTTCTCGGTGTCGGTCGAGCCGGCTTTCTTGATGGCCGCGGCGATGGCCAGCATCGTGTTGTAGCCGACGATCGAGCCGATGCGCGGATAGTCGTTCCAGCGCTTCTGGTAGGCGGCGAGGAATGCCTTGTGCTCCGGCGTGTCGATGGCGTTCCAGGGGTAGCCGGTGACAAGCCAGCCGACCGGGGCCTCGGCCTTGAGCGGGTCGAGATATTCCGGTTCGCCGGTCAGCAGCCCGACCATCAGCTTGCCCTTGAAGAGGCCGCGCAGCTTGCCCTCGCGGACGAACTTTGCGAGGTCGGAGCCGAAGGTGACGTTATAAATCGCGTCCGGCTTCATCGCGGCCAGCGCCTGGACCTCGGCACCCGCGTCGATCTTGAAGAGGCCGGGCCACTGGGAGCCGACGAAGGTCACGTCGGGGCGGAGCTTGGTCAGGACCTTCTTGAAGGCCGCGACCGCGTCCTTGCCATAGGCGTAGTTGGGCGCGATCGTCGCCCAGCGCTTGGCCGACTTCACCTTGGCCGCTTCGGCCGCAAGCATCGCCGCCTGCATGTAGGTCGAGGGGCGCAGGCGGAAGGTGTACTTGTTGCCCTTCGACCAGACGAGTGCGTCGGCCAGCGGCTCTGCCGCCAGATACAGGCGCTTGCGCTGCAGCGCATAGGACGTCAGCGCGAGGCCGATATGGGAGAAGAGCGAGCCGGAGATCATCACGACCTTGTCGCGGGAAAAGAGCTCCTCGGCGATGCGCACGGCTTCGCCGGGCTTGCCCTTGTCGTCGCGCGAGATCAGCTCGAGCTTCTTGCCCAGGACGCCGCCCTTGGCGTTGATCTGCTCGATGGCGAGCAGCGCGCCTTTCTTGTAGGGCTCCGTATGCGCCGGCAGGCGCGTGTAGGAGTTGATGTCGCCGATCTTGATGGTGTCCTGGGCGAGGGCCGGCGCCGACCCCGCGGCCACCGCGGCGACCGCGGCGGTGAGAATGAGACGTCTCGTAACCATACTACTCTCCCTTTGGTGAACTCCCTGACGAGTGCTTGGTTGGCGGTTGAACGGTTTGTATCTCCCGGGGCCGCCTACTCCGCCGCGGCCCGGCTGGTCTCCGCGCGGATCAGCCGGTCGACGATGCGGCGGCTGCGGTTCGGGCCGTTGTCAATGGCCAGTTTGACCGACGGGCGGCCAGGTACGGCATCGGACGCGGTCTGCACGGCCTCCAGTATTTCCTTGTCCTCGTCGAAGGCGAGAACGAACTGTTCTGTCATCTGTTCGGAGACGGCGTGGTCACCGGGCGCGAAGTTACGCACCTGCATCCAGAAATAGTGTGTCGTTGTCTCCGTCTCCGGGGTCAGGAAATGGCAGGAATGGATGCGCACCGCCGCATCCCGCGCTTCATCCGAATGGTCCATGCCGACCGGCCCGCTGCCGAAGTCGACGACGCAGACCGACGGCGCATAGAACCAGTAATATTGCCAGCGGTCGACATTGCCGTTGAAGCCGCCGAACATCTCGAAGATGGGCACGGGCGGCTGGTTCAGGGTCCAGCGTTCGACGACGACAGTCTCGCCGTCCTGCTTCGTATCGACGGGGATGTCGGCCATCGTCGGGCTGCCCAGTGTCGTCAGGTGTACGAAACTGACATGGGCCGGGTCGAGGAGATTGTCGGTGATATTCTGGTAGTTGGATCGGATGTAGGTGTAGGGGCCGCGGCTGGTCGTCCAGCCGGGCACGTCATAGGGCGGCAATTGGAACAGGAGGTCGGGGTCCGCCGCCGCCGCGTCGCCAGGCCACACCCAGATCAGCCCCAGATGTTCCGCGACCGGATAGGCATGCACCCGGGCATTCGGCGGGATGTTCGGTTGTCCGGGGATTCGGACGCAGGCGCCGTCGCCTGAGAACG
>CAYGKX010000112.1:8145-10488 GCA_964350225.1 uncultured Rhodospirillaceae bacterium
TTTGCCCATGGATAGCGGCAGGAACTTGTGACAGCACCGGTCCTCTAGGGCGACCGGCGTACCGTCCTCGGTGCGGAACATGACGATGGGCTCGTCCAGGATCGTGCGCGTCATGAGGTCGCGACCGATCTCCGTGCTCCAGGCGGCGGCATACCAGCGGTTCCTCAAGTACGTCACGTCTTCCTCCTTCCCTTTCGGCCAGGGTTCAGGTTGCCGCGGTGTTCAGCGCAAACCGTCCTCGCCCGTCACCTCATGCGCCGCCAGGCCGCCGACCCGGGCGTGAATGCGCGGGCCACAGGTCATCGCCAGAACATAGACGATCTCGTCCCGCCGGGGCCCGTCCGGCACACTTACCGTCATCGCGTCGAAATGGCTGCGCACATACGCGGCGTTGATATGGCCGATGGGCACGTCGATCGATGTGCCTAGGGTGCCGACCTTTTTCGAGGACGGCACAATGGCCTTCGATTCGCCCAGAAGTTCCCGCATCGCATAGCCGCCCGGGACATGCCAGAGGGCGCCGTGCTCCAGTTCGCCATCCTCGCCGACGATGGCGCCTTTGCCATAGCCGTCGATGGCTGCGGGATCGCCGCCCAGGGCATCGATCAGCCGGCGGCTCATCTCCAGTCCCATGGGCTTGAGCGCGTCCATCATCGGCAGGATGTCCTCTTCGTACCGGCCCGCGAAGGGGTTCCGGATCACGGCGACCGCGGCGGCCCGATGGCGCGCCTGTGCCGGGATCGGGCCGCGTTCGTGCAGGATTTCCTCGGAGATGGTGAGGTATTTGCGGACCTGGATCAAATCGCTCATGAGGGCTCCCCGTTGCGGCCGCTCTCCGGGATCCGGCCGATTGTTTCGATCAGGCGCGTTTCGTCGCGCAAGGTCAACAGCGCGGAAACGACAAGCCCCCGCGCTTGCATGGATCGGGCGGCAGCCGCCCCCGCGTCGAGTGCGGCGGCCGCACTGCCGGGCAATAGGTCGCCGACATCGACCGTGACCTCTCGGTTGCCCAGGTCACTGTCGGGGTCGACTGCAAGGGCGGGTTGCCGCAAGACAGCGGGGTCGTCCACATTGATCGCATTGGCGATCAGGGTCGCGGCCACGTCGGCTTCGGCGGCCGTCGCGGCGAGGACTGTCACCGAATCGGCGATGCCGAGGGAGTGGCTGCGCCCGCGCCAGCCGCTGGTGGCGATGCCGCTCACGCCCGCTTTCGCCGCGATCTCGGCAAACCCGTCGAGCGCCGGCATGGCATAGTCGAAGACGATCCCGGTGCGGTAGGTGGTGCCGGGCGAGAGATGCAGTGCGATGTCTCCGCCATTGTTGACATAGGCCCGCTCGATGGCGGGAACCGATGCCAACGCAGCCAGAACGTGATCGGCGACGGCACCCGCAACAGCGGCCATCGGGGTCACGAAGCCGTCGCGGCCGTGGGGCAGGCAGGCGGCGCGCATGCGCCTGGCAACCAGACCCGTTACTTCCGAGCCGACCGGCTGCCGAAGCGCCGGGAGTTCCGCTACGAGGGTCGGCAGGACATCCGTAAAAACGTCCCATGCCCTGTCGAACGCCACATCCCGCGCTGTGTCGGTGCCGTCGCAGTCCAGCACGAGATCGATGGGACCATGCTGGAAGTGCCGCCGACGTCCGTCCGGCAGTATCGCGCCGACGGCGCCGGAGCGATGGCGGCGCACGACATTCACCGACGGCGTCGCAACTGCGTTCGCGCCGGGCGGGGCCGGGTGCCGCCCGCTCCCGTACCCCTCAAGGGGGGACGGGACGCTGCGTGCGCCCCGGGTTGGCATCGCCACCCTCACGACGCCTCCAGACCGTTCATCGGATTGCCCGGCCAGGGGCCCTTGTTGTGCCAGCGGGCGACGGTCAGGCGGTCGGTTCTGGTCACGTCCTCAATCCGTTTCACCGCGTCCATGTGCCCGCCCAGTTCGCGGTAGTCGTCGAGGCGGAGAGTGAACTCGATGGGGGCGACGATGGCGGGGGTCGGGACGTAGCCGAAGGAATGTTCCGGCATCGTGGTCACGTCGACCATCAGCGTGATCCCGCCGCCCGGCCAGACATAGACGGGCGCCCCTCCACTTGTGACCCGGGTGAAGGCGTTCTTGACCGAGCGTGTCAGGCGCACGGGGTTCTCCGTCACGCCGGCGCGCAAAGATCCGCCCGCGCCCGCCATGAAGAGGACGGTTGCCAGGGCGGGTTCGCAATTCTCACCGATCCGGTCGACCGTCAGTTCGAGCGGCGCCGGCATCTTCGCCTTCACCGGCTTCAGATCGTCGTCGAGTTCGAAATACTCCGCGTCCTCGCCGGTGGTCGAGACCATGAGGAGGCGGAGGC
>CAYGKX010000113.1:0-3836 GCA_964350225.1 uncultured Rhodospirillaceae bacterium
GGCGGCTCGATCCTGACGCTGACCTATTACGGCGCCGAGAAGGTGATGCCGCACTACAACGTCATGGGCGTCGCGAAGGCCGCGCTCGAGGCCAGCGTCCGCTATCTCGCCGTCGACCTGGGCGACCGCAACATCCGGGTCAACGCGATTTCGGCGGGGCCGATCAAGACGCTCGCGGCGTCCGGCATCGGAGATTTCCGGCATATCCTGCGCTGGAACGAATATAACGCGCCGCTGCGACGCAATGTGACCCTGGACGACGTCGGGGGCGCCGGCCTGTATCTCCTGTCGGGCCTGTCCGGCGGGGTGACCGGCGAGGTTCATCATGTCGACAGCGGTTATCACGTGGTCGGCATGAAAGCCGTCGACGCGCCCGAATTGGGCGGCGTCAAGCCGGACGCCTAGGCGGCCGGACCCGGCGGCGCCCTTCAGACTCGGATCCGCACCATGCCCGGCAATCGCTTCGGCGAATTCTTCACCTACACGACCTTCGGGGAGAGCCACGGTCCGGCGATCGGTGCCGTCGTCGACGGTGTGCCGCCCGGCGTGCCCCTTGCCGAAGAAGACCTGCAGTACCTGCTCGACCGCCGCCGGCCGGGCCAGTCGCGCCATACCACCCAACGGCGGGAGCCGGACGCGGTACGCATCCTTTCCGGGGTCTTCGAAGGGGTGACAACGGGCACGTCCATCGGCCTCCTGATCGAGAATGTCGACCAGCGGTCCAAGGACTACAGCGACATCAAGGACCTGTTCCGGCCCGGTCACGCCGATTTCACCTACTGGAAGAAATACGGACGGCGCGACTATCGGGGCGGCGGCCGTTCTTCGGCGCGGGAGACCGCGATGCGGGTCGCAGCGGGCGGCATCGCCCGGAAGGTACTGGACCATGTTGCCGGCCGACCGGTCGTCATTCGGGGGGCGATGGTCAAGATGGGCCCGCTCCGCATCGACCGGGACAACTGGGACTGGGACTTCGTCGGACAGAACGACTTCTGGTGCCCCGACGCGTCGATCGCACCGATCTGGGAAAAGTTTCTCGATGCGGTCCGCAAGGAGGGATCGTCCGCGGGCGCGGTCGTCGAGGTCCAGGCATCCGGCGTACCGGCAGGACTGGGCGAACCCGTCTACGACAAGATCGACGCCGACATCGCCAAGGCGATGATGAGCATCAATGCGGTCAAGGCCGTCGAGATCGGCGATGGTTTCGCGTCTGCGGCGATCTCGGGCGAGGACGCGCACGACGCAATGCGGATGGTCGACGGACCGAACGGCCGCGAGATGGCCTTTCTGACGAACCGGGGCGGCGGATCTCTTGGCGGCATCACCACGGGACAGGACGTCGTCGTCCGCTTCGCCGTCAAGCCGACATCGTCGATCCTGACCCCGCAGCGCACGGTCACGACTGCCGGCGAGGAAACCACGGTCTCGACCAAGGGCCGGCACGATCCCTGCGTGGGCATTCGGGCCGTGCCTGTCGGCGAGGCGATGCTCGCCTGCGTCCTCGCGGACCACATCCTGCGACATCGCGGTCAGACCGGCGCCGACTTCGGCTGACCGGAGCGCCAATCGCCGCGCCGCCCTTCGCGTATTCCGACGCCTATGTAGTCGCGGGGGTCACCCCGCCCGCGGCAACGAAATACTTGTAGACGCCCCAAGGCCAGATCAGCGCGCCGACCACGGCGTCGATCAGCGGGATGTTCGGCACGAAGATCAGGAACAGGACGAAAAAGACGACGATGCCTGTGACATACAGGCCGAAGAGAAATCTGAGCATTTCCACTCCGCGGGTTCGTGGGAAACGGAGCGCTTGCGGGAACCGAGCGCCGGCTTGTGGATGGGAAACCGCCAAGCGGCCGATTGGTTCAACCGGCCGACCGATCCTCCTCGAAAGTCCTACCCGACGAGGCTGACGGTTTGATGTCGGACCGGCGCGCGGCTTCGGGACGATTGAGGGAGATCAATGCCCAATCCGCGCCCCGGGGACAGACTTTATCGATACTGATGGAGGATAAAATGAGCGAGCCTGCACAAGAGGAGGCCTTTCGCGAAGCCGTTGGCGTGTTTCACGATGCGGCGGCCCTCGAGGGCGCAGTCGACGAATTGCTCAGTTCCGGCTTCAACCGGGCCGACCTGTCGCTTCTTGCCGATGAAGCGGCGGTGCAGGACAAGCTGGGGCATCTGTACGAAAAAGTGGCCGACGCGGAAGACGACCCCGACGCCCCCCGCACCGCCTATGTTGCGCGCGAATCCGTCGGCGACGCAGAAGGCGGCGCCGTCGGGATTCTGGTCTATGTCGGCGCGGTTGCGGCGGCGGGCGGCGTGATCGCGACGGGCGGCACCCTTGCGGCGGCGATCGTCGGTGCCGTCGCGATGGGCTCGGTGGGCGGTCTCGTCGGCGCCTCCTTCGCCGGGCTGATCGGCGAGCATTTCGCCCACCGGCTGCAAAGCCAGCTGGACAAGGGCGGCCTGCTGCTCTGGGTCCGCACGCCCACCGCCGACATGGAAGGCAAGGCCCAGGCGGTCCTGAAACAACATGGCGCGGAGGACGTCCACATCCACGACCTGTCCAAGGCGGCGAAGGACTGAGGCCATGACCTCGCCGACCGAAGCGGCCCTGCGCGAGGCGCTCGACGACGAATACAAGGCGCGGGCGACCTACCGGGCCGTCATCGCGGCCTTCGGTCCTGTCCGGCCCTTCGTCAACATCGTCGAGGCGGAACAGCGGCACATCGACGCCCTTCTCGCCTTGTTCGCGGCACGCGGCTGGACCGCGCCGTCCGACATCTGGGCCGACCGGGTCGAGACGCCGGAGAACATCGAGGCCGCCTGCCGGGACGGTGTCGAAGCGGAAATCGAGAATGGTGAAATGTACGACCGGCTATTGGCGGCAGCGGCGGACGATCCCGAAGTCATCCGCGTCTTTCGCCGCCTCCAGGCCGCATCGCAGGACAATCACCTTCCGGCCTTCCGCCGCTGCGTCGAAAAGGCCAGCGACGACGGTCGAGGAATGGGCGGCGGACGGGGTTCGGGTGCCGGACCTGGTTCGGGCGCGGGACGCGGGCGGCGCCATCGCGGCGGACGGGGTGCGTGATCGGCCAGGCCGACTGGCTAGCGGAGATATCCGTCCCGCGTCTGGGGCAGCTTCATGCCCAGCAATTGGGACGCAACGAGAGTCCGCAGGATTTGCGCAGTCCCGCCGGCTATGGCGAACATCCGCGCGTCCCGGACATAGCGCTCCATCGGATTGTCCCGCGAATAGCCCGCGGCGCCCCACAGCTGAAGCGCGTCGTTGGTCACCTTGATGGCCATCTCAGAGGCCTGGACCTTCGCCTTGGCGGCAAGAAGCGGATCGGGAAAGCCAGACGGCGTCTCCGCTGCACTCGCTGCCGCCCGCCACAGGAGAAGCCGCGCGGCATCAATCGCGATGCTCATGTCCGCCAGCATCCATTGCAGTCCCTGGAACTCGGCGATCGGCCGGCCGAACTGCTCCCGCCGCTGGGCGTAGGCGAGACCGTGATCGTAGGCGCCCGCCGCGAGGCCGAGCGCCACCGTCCCGGCGCCGACCCGCTGGGCGTTATAGGCGTTCATGAGGTCGGCGAATCCCTTGCGGAGACCGCGCGGCGGCACGACCGCCATCGCGGGCGGGATCTCCATGTCCTCGAAGATCACCTCCGTCTCCGGGATCCCGCGAAGGCCCATGGCCGGTGCCCGCTTGCCGATGACGAGGCCCGGCGTCTCGTCCCGCACGGCGATGAAGCCGCCGATCCCCTGCTCCGTCCCGTCCTCGTCGAAGACCCGGGCAAAGATCAGATGCAGGCGCGAGACGCCGCCGCCGG
>CAYGKX010000113.1:3846-7164 GCA_964350225.1 uncultured Rhodospirillaceae bacterium
CGTCATCTCCGTCGCGGCGCTGCCGGCCTCCGGCTCTGTAATGCAGATGGCCGGCTTGTCGCCCGCCAGCACCAAGCCGGCGGCGAGGCGCTTCTGCTCCTCCGTACCGTAGGCCATGATGGCGCCGATCGCGCCCATATTGGCCTCGACGACGATCCGGCCCGACGGCCCGCACACCCGCGCCATTTCCTCGATCACCAGGGTGGTATCGAAATAGCTCAACCCCTGCCCGCCATGGGATGTGGGGATCGTCATCCCGAAAAAGCCGGCTTCGACCAGTTCCGCGACATTTGCCCAGGGGTAGTCCTCGGTCCGGTCGATCTCCGCGGCACGCGCCGCGAAGCTTCCCTGGGCCAGTTCACGCGCCCGGTCGCGAAGCCGTTCCTGTTCCGGTGTCAGCCGAAAGTCCATTTCCCGCGCGCCTCCAGTCTTCGGCCGGCGACTATAGATTGCGCCGGCCCCGGCGACTATGTTGGCGCGCAACGACAACGAGCGAAAGCGGCGAGGAGACGATGCCCCAGCCCGACCACGTGATCGCCTTCCCCACCCCGGATCCCGCCGAGGTGACGGAGCCCGACATCCGCAAGTATTTCGACAAATGCATGGAGAAGATCGGCTTCGTACCGAACGTCCTGCAGGCCTACAGTTTCAAGCCCGACCGCTGGCGGGCCTTCGTCACCTACTATCACGCGGTGATGGACAAGGACACGTCTGCCCTGACGCCGCTGGAGCGGGAGATGATCGCGGTCGTCGTGTCGTCGGTGAACCGGTGCTACTACTGCCTGGTCGCCCATGGCGCGGCGGTACGCCAGCTGTCCGACGACCCGGAACTCGGCGAGATGCTGGTCATGAACTATCGGGTCGCCCCCCTGTCGGACCGGCACCGTGCGATGCTGGACTTTGCCTGGAAGCTGACGGCCACACCCTGGGAGGTCGAGGATCCCGACCGGCAGAAGCTGCGTGACGCGGGCTTCTCCGACGAGGACATCTTCGACATCGGCGAGGTCATTGGCTTCTACAACTTCTCCAACCGGATGGCCTATACGACCGACATGATGCCGAACCGCGAATATCACAAGCAGGCCCGATGAGCGGCCGCGGAACGGGGAGCCCCCGCCAGCGCCGTTCGGTCAGCAGGTCGATGGTCGTCGCCATATTCGGCGGCGTCTTCATGGTCTACGCCGCCTGGCAGGCCTACCGGATGTCGGAAGCGATGGCCGAACTGACACCGGCCACGGGCACGATCGTCTCCTGGCAGCAAAGCACCGACAAGAAGGGCCGGACGCTTTTCTACGCCCAGGTCCGCTTCACGACGAAGGACGGCAAGATCGTCACCACCCGGGCGCAGCCGGGGCAGGGCAAGGCAGGCGAGAGCGGCAAGACCACCGAGTTGATCTACCGGACCAACCGGCCGACCGACGTCGCGCTCGGCCAGCCGAAGAACGTCTATACGATGCCCGCGACTTTCGGCGGCGTCGGCCTTCTGGTCCTGCTCTACGGGCTATGGGGATATCGACGGGAGAAGCGGGAACAGGAGGGACGGGAGGCCTAGGACAGGCGTTCCATCAGGCGGCCGAAGTCCGCCGCGCCGGTGTTTGCGGCGGCGGGCACGACATGCAGGGTAACGGCGTCCCGGTCTCCGGCGAGCTTCTCCACCGTCAGCGAGACGACCTGGCTGTCGTCGCGCCAGATCGCCCCGGTCAGCGCGTCGAGGCAGGCCTTGGCGACGTTGTCGACGTCGAAGCGCTTCACGGTCCCCGCGCTCTCGACCCAGATGCGCACCGCGAAGAGGCTGGAGACGTCCTTGCCGACGTGCCGCGCCTCGGTCCGGAAAAAGTCGCGGATCGGCTTCTGCAACCGGCCGCCTTGCGTGGTCAGACCGTTGATCTGAAGGACGACACCGCCGTCCGCCAGGCGTGCCATTCGGACACGGCCCCTGCCGACCCAGCCGTGTTTTTCAGCCGGCATCCCGCTCGAACACCGCGGCCAGTTCCAGATGTGGCGACCACAGGAACTGATCGACCGGAACCAATCGCGTCATGTCGTAGCCGCCGGCCTGGAGGAAGGCGGCATCGCGGGCAAAGCTCGCCGGGTTGCAGGAAACCGCGACGATCCGGGGCACGGCGCTTTCCACCAGCCGCTCCACCTGGGCCCGAGCGCCGGCGCGCGGCGGGTCGAAGACGACCAGGTCATAGCGGTCGAGCTGGTCAGGGCCCAGCGGCCGACGGTCGAGATCGCGTTCCTCGGTCGTCACGCGGTTCAGCCGGGAAGCATCCGCGGCGGCCTTGAGTGCACGAACGAGCGCCCGCCCGCCCTCGACCGCGTGAACCTGCGCACCGCCGGCAGCGAGAGGAAAGGTGAAGGTGCCGGCGCCCGCATAGAGATCGGCGATGCGACGGGTACCCCGGGCGGCCTTCTCGACGACGCGGGAGAGCGCCGCCTCCCCCTCGGCGGTCGCCTGGAGAAAGGCAGCTGGCGGCAGCGATACCGGAATGCCGCCGAAATTCATCTGGACCGGCCGCCGCTCGACGATGGGCTCGTATCCGGACTGGCGCGGATGACCCCGCGCCACCCGGGCAAGATCATGGTCGTCGGCGAAGGCGACGAGGCGTTCGCGCCGGTTGCGCCCCAATTCCATGGTCCCGACAAGAACCAGTTCGATACCGCTTGCGGTTTCGGTAAGGATCACATCCGCCCGCACGCCTTCGTCCAGGACCGTCGACAGAAGGTCGCGCAACGGCGGGACCAGTGCCACGAGGGACGGCCGCATCACAGGACACTCTTCCAGATCGAAGATGCGGTGACTGCCGCGGGCGTTGAACCCCAGAAGAACGTCGCCCCGGCGGCGTAGTGCCGTGAGGTCCGCCCGGCGCCGGCTGCCCGGCGGGCTCACCGTGAGGGGTTCCGGCTCCGGGTGCCCTACCTCCTGGCGAGCGAGCGCTGCCAGGAGGAGGTCGAGCTTCCAGGTCCGATAGCTGTCCTCGTCCATATGCTGTAGCGCGCAGCCGCCGCAGTCGCCGAAATGGCGGCAGGGCGGCGCCACCCGATGGTGCGAGGGTGTCTCGATCGCGACGAGACGCGCCTGCAGGCCCTTCTTGGGTTGGCGCGAAAGACGTACACGGACGCGCTCCCCCGCCAGGGTGCCCGGTACGTACAGTCGTTCGCCGTCAAACGACGCGAGGCCGTCCCCTCGGGCGCCAACCGCCTCGATATCAAGGGCGATGTCAGGTTTGGCCATCGGCGTCCTTCCGCGCGAAGATCAGGAATTCCTTGTTGCCCTCGGGGCCCCGTACCGGGCTCTCGTCCAGCGCGACAGTC
>CAYGKX010000113.1:7174-10461 GCA_964350225.1 uncultured Rhodospirillaceae bacterium
GCCAGCCGGGCAAGCCGTCGAACCACTCTCGTATCCTGTCACACACGGCCCGATGGACGGCCGGGTCGCGAACGACACCTTTCTTCCCGACTTCCTCGCGCCCCGCCTCGAACTGCGGTTTGACCAATGCGATGCAGGTCCCGCCCGGTCGCACGAGGGACAGCGGTGCCGGAAGGACCACGGCGAGGCCGATGAAACTGGCGTCGCAGACGACGAGGTCCACGGGTTCCGGGACCTCCGCCGTCGACAGGTGGCGCGCGTTCGTCCGTTCCAGAACCGCGACCCGGTCGTCGTTCCGCAGCTTCCAGTCGAGCTGGCCATGGCCGACATCGACGGCGTAGACCCGCTCAACGCCGCTTTCCAGAAGGACATCGGTGAAGCCACCGGTCGAGGCCCCGACATCGATGGCGACCTGACCAGCCGGGTCATGGCGGAAGACCTCCAGCGCATGGGCCAGCTTGAGCCCGCCACGGGAGACCCAGGGATGATCCTTGCCGCGGACATCGAGATCGACATCTTCCGGCACCTCCCGCCCCGGCTTGTCGATACGCTGCCCGCCCGTGAAGACGGCGCCGGCCATCACCAGCGCCTGGGCGCGCGCACGGCTCTCCGCCAGCCCGCGATCGACCAGCAGCATATCGACCCGTCGCTTTCTTGCCTTTGCCGCCATGCTCCGCCGGGCGCCGTCAGGCCGGCGCGTTCTGTTCGCCCACCCCGGATCCGGGGATGGCGGGAATATAGCCGCGTCGCGTCAGAAGCCAAAAACGCAACGTCAGCGCGAAGGCCATGGCGCCCAGCCCGAGAGCGAGCCCGATCCAGATGCCGGGCGCGCCCCAACCGAGGCGCAGGCCCAGAAACCATGCAAGCACGAACGCGATGCCCCAGTAGCATATCGCCCCAAGGACCATCGGGATCTTGGTGTCGTTCAGGCCGCGCAAAGCGCCTGCGGCGATGGTCTGGAGCCCGTCGACCACCTGAAAGGCGGCGGCGATCGCCAGGAGGAGGACGGCGACCGCGACAACCTCGCCGGCCAGCGGGTCGCTCCTGTCGACGAACGCAAGAGCCAGGGTTTCCGGGATCGCCAGAATGACGACCGCGGCGAAAGTCATGAAAACGCCGCCAACCGCCATCGCCATCCATCCCGCGCGCCGGGCGCCGTCCGCGTCGCGCCGACCGACCGCATGGCCGACCCGGACCGTCGCCGCCTGGCCGATACCCAGCGGGACCATGAAGGTGATGTGCGGGATCTGGATCGCGACCTGGAAGGCGGCGAGCGCCGTTTTCCCGATCCACCCGGACAGCATGACGGCCGCGGCGAAGACGCCGAATTCGACCAGCATGATCCCGGCGATGGGCAGGCCCAGCAGAACAATCTGACGCAATATCGACCAGTCGGGCCGCCAGAACCTGCCGAGAATGCGGTAGCGCCGGAAGGGCGGCCGCCGGGTCGCGATCCACAACAACGCCACGAACATCGTGACATTGATCAGGGTGGTCGCGAGCCCCGCGCCCACCAGTTCCAGGCGCGGCAGACCGAAATGGCCGAAGATGAGGCCATAGTCGAGAAGCGCATTGATCGGGATGCCGCACAGCATCACGACCAGCGCGGGAACCGGTCGATTGAGGGCGGAGACGAAATTCCGCAGCACCAGGAAGCCGATTGCCGGCGGAATGCTGAAGGCCATCGTGGACAGATAGGCGTCGGTCATGACGGCGATCTTCGGATCCTGGCCCAGCAGGACGAGCATCTCTTCCGTCGCCAGGGTCAGGACGGCGACACCGGGCACGCCGACCAGGATCGCCACCCACAGCCCCTGGCGAATGACGCGGCGCAGCCGCCGCGGGCGGTGCGCACCATAGGCCTGCGCGGCCAGCGGCGCGGTCGCCATAACCAGCCCGAAGGCGAGCACGAAGAAGAGGAAGTAGACGATTGCGGACAGGGCGGACGCGGCAAGCGCATCGCGCCCCAGCCGCCCGATCATCGCGACATCGGTCACCATCATGACGACCTGGCCCAACTGGGTCAGCGCGATGGGCGCGGCAAGCCTCAGGGTCGCCGACGCCTCCCGCCGCCAGACGGCGCGCGGGTCTTCCGGGGCTGCGGGCGCGGCCACGGTCATTGTCCTCAGTCCGATCAAGAGAAAAAGGGCCGCGGGTTATGCCCCAGCGGCCCTCTATATGCAACCCAGCGACTGTGGGAAGTCACACGTCCCGGCAGAACCTCATGCGCGGACGGGCATATCGATCCGGTCCTCGTCCTGGCCGAGGGCGCACAGCGTCTGGCGCACGATGTTCGGCGCGTTCAGGCCGGCGGTATCGTATTGCGCGGCGGGCTTGTCCTGATCGATGAAAGAGTCCGGCAGCATCATCGGACGGAACTTCAGACCCCGATCGAACACACCCTCGTGCGCGAGGAAGTTTGTGACATGGGAGGCGAAGCCGCCGATGGAGCCTTCCTCGATCGTGATCAGCACCTCGTGCTCCTTCGCCAGGCGGCGGACCAGATCGGTGTCGAGCGGGCGGCAGAAGCGGGCGTCGGCGATGGTCGTCGAGAAGCCGCGCGCGGTCAGTTCGTCGGCCGCCTTCATGACTTCCTGCATGCGGGTGCCGTAGGACAGGATGGCAACCGTGTTTCCTTCACGGACGATCCGGCCCTTGCCGATCTCGAGCGGCACGCCCTCGTCCGGCAGTTCCACGCCCATGCCCTCGCCGCGCGGATAGCGGAAGCCGGACGGCCCCTCGTCATAGGCGGCGGCGGTGGCGACCATATGGACCAGTTCCGCCTCGTCGGCGGCCGCCATGAGGACGAAATTCGGCAGACAGCCGAGATAGGCAATGTCGAACGACCCCGCGTGGGTCTGTCCGTCGGCACCGACCAGCCCCGCCCGGTCCATCGCGAAGCGCACCGGCAGGTTCTGGATCGCCACATCGTGGACAACCTGGTCGTATCCGCGCTGGAGGAAGGTGGAATAGATCGCGGCGAAGGGCTTGATGCCGTCGGCGGCAAGACCGGCCGCGAAGGTCACCGCATGCTGCTCGGCGATACCGACGTCGAACATGCGGTCCGGGAAGGCCTTCTCGAAAATGTCCAGCCCCGTGCCCGACGGCATGGCGGCGGTGATGGCGACGATCTTCTCGTCCTTCTCCGCTTCCTTTACCAGGGCGTTAGCGAAGACCTTGGTGTAGCTCGGCGCGTTGGAGGCCGCCTTGACCTGCTCGCCGGTCACCACGTCGAACTTGCTGACGCCGTGATACTTGTCGTCGGAGCTTTCGGCCGGGTCGTAGCC
>CAYGKX010000114.1:0-5255 GCA_964350225.1 uncultured Rhodospirillaceae bacterium
AGCGGTAGACCATGATGTCGTCCGACGCATCCGTCCACTGGATGACGTCGACGAATTCACCTCTGATCTTGTCCCAAAGACCCATCGGTCCCTCACATAATCGGTAGTTCGGTTGTCCTTATCGGCCGGCCCGCTCGGGGCCGGCCGGCTCACTCGGATATTGGCCGTCAGGCGCCGGGCGCCGGGGCCGGACGCGACGACTTGGCCTGCGACAGGGCGGTACGCAGGTCGCTTTCGGCCTGCTGCAGGTCCTTTTCCGCCGCGACACGGGCGCGCTTGCCCTCGTCGGCGATCTGGAGGCTTTCCTCGATCGTGTCGATCAGAAGCTTGTTGGCTTCCTTGACCGTCTCGATGTCGACCACGCCCCGCTCGACCTGCTTGCGCACCTCGGCGTTCGCTTCCTTGAGGTTCTTGGCATTCGCGATCAGAAGTTCGTTGGTCAGGTCGGTCGCTTCCTTGATGGTCTTCGCCGCCTCGTGGGAGCGGTGGATCGACACCGCCTGGGCAAGCTGCTGCTTCCAGAGCGGGATGGTGTTGACCATCGTGGAATTGATCTTCGTGACCAGCGCCTTGTCGTTCTCCTGGACGAGGCGGATCGAGGGCAGGCTCTGCATCGCCACCTGGCGGGACAGCTTGAGGTCGTGGGTCCGACGCTCCAGGTCGTCGCGCATCTGGCGCAGGTCGCGCAGTTCCTGCGCCTTGACCACATCTTCCGCGGCACTGGCCTCCGCTTCCTTCGCGGGGATGACCTCGGTATCCAGCTTTTTCAGCATCGCGTCGCCGGCCGCGATGTAGTCGGCCAGATCGTGGAAATAGTCGAGGTTGGCGTCATACAGCCGGTCGAGCTTCTCGATGTCGGTCATCAGGTTGGTCTTGTGACCGTCCAGCCGGTTGCTGATCGCGTCGATCTGGTCGCGCACCTGTTCATAGCGCTGGACGAATTTCGCGATAGGGTTCATCGCGCCGAAGAGCCGCGCGAAGAAGCCGGGCTTCTTGCCGGAACCCAGGTCGTCGACCTTGAAGCCGCGCAGGTTAGCCAGCATATCGTTGAGCGCTTCGCCCGCCGGACCGGTATCCTTGTTTCGAACGCCTTCGAGCATGTTGTCGGAGACCAGGGTGAGCTGTTCCTGCGCCTTGACGCCGAAGAAAATGACGGAATTGCTGTCCGACAGATCCAGCTCGGCCATCGCCTTTTCGATCCGCGTCTTTTCCTCGCCCTTCGCCTCTTCATAGGGCACGAGGTGGCCGGCGATCTCGTCCGGCGTCTTCAGCGGCTTCAGGGCCGGCAGGTCGGCGGTGTCCGTCGCGGTCGCGGCCGGAGCGGCATTCGGTGTGTCGTTGGTCTCGGCCATATCGTGTCCCCCAATTAGCCGGCGAAGCCTATCATATGACGCCTTCGCGTTTCAGACGTTGGCGCAGGACGTCCATCTGGACGTCGAGGTCCAGTTCGTCGTCTTGCAGAAGCTTGTCGTGTTGTTCCTTGAAGACATGCTCCATGTCCTCGAGGAGTTCGCTGAATCCCTGTTCCAGCTTGCCGGACTGTGTTTTCTCATAAGTCGCGGCATAGCGCTCGGTTACTTCTACGGCGCCATCCAGATAAACATTTAAAAATTTTCTCGCCCGCCGAAGATCGCGCGGGTCTTTCTCGATCTCGTCCAGCACCAGATAGGCGCTGCCGAGGATGGACTTGATGCGCCGCTGGAACTCCCGATTGCGGATATTCCAGGCGGCTTTTTCGATACGGTCGAGCTTCGAACGCGCTGTTTCGAGGGCGGCGACGACCTTCACACTGTCGACGCCCCCGTCCGTCGAGACACCCTTTGCGCCCATCGGATCAAGCCCATAGAGCATGAGCGATCCGGCGACGGCGCCGATCCCGAATGCGATGGACAGGAAGAGCCCATGGCCGACCAGCCCCCAGGCCGTCGCGATCGTCGCGAGGCCCAGAACCAGCGACCCCGCCGTCTTGTAAGGCAGAAGCGAGGCCTTCGCGATACGCCGCGCCTTGTACTGCGCCTCCAGCGCGAGCCCGCGCTTGACCAGGGTCGCGCCGACGATGAAGACCGCGTAGAGGATCAGACACCAGGCGAGCAGCAGGATCTTGCCGCCGAAGATGGCGAAGATCGCCCGGATCAGGACCGGGGTGGGCAGGAGGAAAAGGAAAAAGGCGGCGGCGCTCTGCGCCATCTGCCTCTGCTTCTCCCGCATGCGGGCGGCTGCGGCGTCAGCCATTCGTCTTCCCTGTTGCGGTGGAGAGATCGCGCGGCGCCTTGCTCGACGTACAGCCCTGGACGCCGACGACGCCGATGGACCCCACGAGCAGCAGGAAGCCGATGAACTTGATCAGGAAACGGGGCATGGCATGAACGCTGGTTGGCAACCGACCGGATGTGGGCACCGTCACTGCTACCGACAAGGCGACGCCCCGTTTGCGGCACGCGTACGGAAACCGGTCGGACACTACCATGCAGCCGGGCCGCGGCCCAACCACGGAAGTCCCTGAATCTGGGGCGGCGGGTCATTTTTGGTTGCCTGGCGGCACGTTTGGCCGAACATAGCCGCATCTAGGAGCACGTTCGGCATTCGTGCCGTCCTGCGCCGGACCTCCGTTTCGGTTGCATGTCATCGGTGAGAGGGGAAAACATCATGAAGTTCATCAAAAGAGTCCTGCCGGTCGCCCTGATCGTTGCAGCCGTCGGCGCGCCCGAGGCGCGCGCAGAGGTCGGCAAGACCTACCTCACGGCCTACAGCCGGTCGAAGGGGACCCAGGTCAAGGCCGGCAAGTACGGGACGCAGATCCTGCTGCGTACCAAGTCCCAGAATTCCACCACCCGCACGACGAAAAGCGGGAAGAAGGTTCCGGTCGCCGCCTACAAGGAAAAGGTCACCTTCTGCAAACGGACCTACTACACCACCGAACGCGGCAAGCGCTGGATCGCCGCACACCGCCGCGCAAAGCACGTCCTCGTCGTTCGCTATCACCAGGCGAAAGGCAAGTACCGTCCGATCTGCGGCACGGTTCCCAAGAAGCAGTCGACCACCAAGAAGAAATCCAGCTGACGGCCCGCACCGCCGGTGCCGGGAAAGGGGCTTGGCATCAGCCTCGCCCCTTTCTCTTTAATTGAACAAATTTCTGTTCTACCCGCAAAGATATTGGTAACCTTATTCTCCCTGATGCCGCCCCGCGGCCAACCAACCCAGGAAAGAACATATCATGAAAATAATATCGACACTCCTCCTGACCGCACTTTTCCTTCCCTCGTCGGGAGCCGGTGCGGCGGTCGGAGACACCTATCTCACCGCCTACGACAAGGCGAAAGGGTCGCAGGTTTCAACTGGAAGGTATGGCCGTCAGATCCGGCTGCGCACGACAGCCCCGCCCGCGGCAGAAAAAACGGCGCCGAGAAAGACGGGGACGGCGGGCGCCGCCGGGAATTCCTCCGGTAAGACAGGCGGACGAAAGGGCCGGGGCGCCGCCTACCGTTACAAGATCGCGCTGTGCGGCAGGGACTACTACACGACGAAACGCGGCACCGCCTGGATCCAGGCCCATCGGACGGCCGGCCACGCGCTCGTGGTCCGCCGGCATGCCGGCAAACGGAAATATTCGATCCTGTGCGGCACGGTGCCGAAACGGGCGCGCGCGGCACGGAAGGCGTCGACCGGGCGCAAGACGTCACCGAAGAACTGATACACGCCGGAAACCGGCAAGGGGTGCGCTTTAGCCGCCGAGAAACAGCCGGCCGACCTCCGGATCCTCCAGGAGGTCGGCTCCCCTGCCCGCCCGGGCCAGTTGGCCCGAGACGAGGACATAGCCGATGTCCGCGAACTCCAGCCCCTTCTTGGCATTCTGCTCGACCATGATGATCGTCTTTCCCTCGCCCCGCTGCAGGTCGTCGAGGATCTCGAAGACCATGTCGATGAAGCGGGGCTCCAGGCCGATCGACGGCTCGTCCACGAGCAGGACCTTCGGGTTCATGACCAGGGCACGGGAGATTTCGAGGAGGCGCCGTTCGCCGCCGGAGAGAACACGAGCCGGCTTCTTCGCCCGGGCGCGCAACCGGTCGTACTTCTCGAACACACGTTCGGCCGCGGCGCGCGCGTCGGCTGGCGTGTCCATGAGATAGCCCCCCATCAGGAGGTTCTCTTCGACCGTCATATCCGGAAAGACGGAATTGTCCTGGAGGATGTAGGCGATTCCGGCGCGCTTCAGTTTTTCGTTTGAGCTGAGTCGCGTCACCTCGGTTCCATCGACCGCGATCGATCCGCCGAAGATGTTGGTGAAACCGTAGACCGAATGGAGAACGGTCGACTTGCCGGCGCCGTTCGGGCCGATCAGGCACAAGGACTGCCCTTCCCCGACCCGGAGGTCGAGATGGTGCAGGATCTCCATCTTGCCGTAGCCCGCGACAAGGCGGTCGATCGCGACGAAGTCGCTGCCAGCGGCGAGCGTCTTCAGGTCGTCGAGTTTCGGAGCGTCGGCGGCCAGCTTTTCCGCCTCCCGGGTCACTGCGTCGACCGACATGACGACATCGACGCCGCCGAGGCCATAGCCGCGGATGCGGTCCTTTCCAGCCTCTCCGGACGTCTTGTCCCCGGACGTCTTGTCCCCGGCCATCAGTGCGCTCCCAGATAGGCGTCGATGACCCGCTGGTCGTTCTGGATCTCCTCCGGCCTGCCTTCGGCCAGGAGCTCGCCATGGGCGAGGCAGTAAATTCGTTCGGCGAGGTTCATGATCACGCGCATGTTGTGCTCAATGACCAGGAGCGTGATGCCCAACTGCTCGTTGGCCCGCTTCAGCCGGTCGATCAGGCCGTTGATGAGGGTCGGATTGATCCCGGCGGTCGGCTCGTCGAGCAGCAACATCTTGGGCTCGTTCATGAGCGCCATGGCGAATTCCAGAAGCTTCTGCTGCCCGAACGACAGGTCCCCGGCCCGGAGATTGCGTTTGGAATAGAGCCCGACGAATTCCATCAATTCCTCGGCCCGCTCCCGCTCCATATCCGTATGCCGGGCGAACATCCCCAGCCAGCCTTCCTGCCGGTTCGGAACGCTGATCGCCATATTCTGCATGCAGGTCATCTCCGCGTAGATGCGGGTCTGCTGGAACGTGCGCAAAACGCCAAGGTGGGCGATGGCCGGCACGCGCATCAGGGCGTTGCTGTCCAGCACCCCGCCCGGCAATAGCGCCGGGAAGGCCGATTGCGACCAGCGCACCAGCTGCACGGCGGGCGATCCCAGCAGCAACTTTGCCG
>CAYGKX010000114.1:5265-10417 GCA_964350225.1 uncultured Rhodospirillaceae bacterium
CTTCGACAACTCCCGCCCCTCGAACAGGATGCTGCCCCGGTCGATCGGATGGAACCCGACGATGGAGTTGAAAAGCGTGGTCTTGCCAGAGCCGTTCGGGCCGATCAGTCCGACGATCTCCCCCGGCGCCACCTTGATGCTGATGTCGTTGTTGGCGATAACGCCGCCGAAGCTCTTGGACGCACGCGAAACCGTCAGCATCTCGCTCATGACGGCGCCCTCTCCGCCGGGTCGCGGCCGCTGTCTCCGCCGCCATCATCGCTCTCGTCGACCTTCTCGCCGAACCAGTGGGGAAACTCCCGTCGGAACCAGCCGACGATCCCTTCCGGGAAGAAGACGACGATCACGACGATCAGGACGCCCAGCGCGATATACTGCAGGCCCAGAAGGTAGGACCAGAAAAGCTCCTTCGTCACATGGAAGAGGACCGCGCCGATGAAGGGCCCCCAGAAAGTGCCCTTTCCGCCGAGAACGACCATCAGCACCATCCAGACACCGTAGGTCGGGCCGGAGAAGGCCGTCTCGCGTGGATCGATGAACAGAAGGAAATTGCCGAGGAGCCCGCCGCAGATGCCCAGGAAGAAGGCAGAGATCGCCCAGGCCACCGTCTTGTACCGCACCGTGCGGATGCCCATCGCCTCCGCCTTGTCCTCGTCGTCGCGGATTGCGTTGAGGGCGAGGCCGAATCGGGTCGTGTAGAGCCAGCGGAGGACGAGGAAGGTGACGATCGCAAGCCCGAAACAGGCGAAATAGTAGACCAGGCCCTGGGTCCCGCTGGCCCCCGGGAAGCGGGGCGGCACCATGCCCGACCCCGCCCCGATCAGGTCCCACCCGCTGGCCAGTTCCGCCGCGGTCAGCCCAAGCGCCAGGGTCCCGATGGCGAAGTAATGCCCGCGCAAGCTGAGGATGAAGGCGCCGATGGCGAGCGCGATGATGACCGGTACGATTCCGCCGACGAGCAGCCCGATGACCAGACCCCGGTAATATTGACCGTCGGTCAGGGTCAGGACTGTGCCGCCCTTCGCCGCATTATAGGCGGCGAGGTCGGTATAGAGGCCGATCTGCAGCCCGGCGCAGACATACATGCCGACGCCGAAGAAGACGATGTTGCCGAAGCTGTTATATCCGGTCTGCCCTCCCTGGACGTCCCAGGTGTAGGCGAGGACGACCATGATCCACAGCAGGGTGAGCTGCTTGATCCAGGCCGCCCCGACGAAGGGCGCAATGGCGCCCAGAACGACGATGATCGCCAGCATACCCAGGTTGAAGGGCGACCACCGCTCCGGCTGGAAAGCCTTGACCGCGCTCATTTGAGATACCGCCGCTGGAAATGTAGCAGGACCGCCCGAACCATCAGGACCACGACCAAGAGGCCGAAGACGAAGGCCAGCTGGAACTCGAGGCCGAAGACGAAGCCCGCCACATTCTCGATCGCCCCGAGCCCGAGGCCCGCCGTGACCACGCCCACGAGATTGCCGAGCCCCGCCAGGATCACGATCATGAAGGCGCGGACGGTGTAGACCAGCCCGACATAGGGATGGATCGCCCAGATCATCGCGACCAGCGCGCCGGCCGCCCCGCAGATTGCGGCGTTCAGAGCGTAGGTACGGGCATAGATGGCATCGGTGTCGATGCCCATGATGCGGGCCGCCCGGGCATTCTGGGCCGTCGCGCGGATCGCCTGGCCGGTGCGCGACCGGCGCATGTAGACGACGAGGATCGCGCCGATCAGGAGGCCGCCGACAAGGGCGACGAACTTGATCTGCTCGATCGTGATGCCCCCGTCGAGGAAGGTCCAGCTGCCCAGCTTGGCCCGTGCGACCTCGACATCCGCGCCGAAGGCCTCGTTCATCACCTGCTGGAGAACGATGGAGATGCCGAAGGTCGCGAGGATCGACGTGAAGAGGTAGCGGTCGACGATCCGCGAGATGACGATCTTGTAGATGCCGCCGCCGACCATCAACATGACCGGCGCGGCGAAGAAGAAGCCGTTGATGACGACCTCCAGGACCCGAAGGAAGGTCGTCGGCGCCGCCGCGTCATTCAGCTTGGCGAGCCCCAAGCCGAGGGCCAGATGGACGACGATTCCGGCAATCCACAACCCTAATAGAGTTGCCCAACCTGTTAATCTCGTTCGGAAAAGTGTCCGGTAGATCGCGCCGCCATAAAGGCCACCGCCGATGAGAAACAAGAGGATCGCGCCAACCGGCACGCCGACCAGCGGCGTCACACCCCATTTGGCAAAATAGAAGGCGACAAAGCCGCCCAGGATGACGAACTCGCCCTGACAGATGTTGATGATGTTCATGACCCCCCAGACGAGCGCCATGCCGTAGGCGATCATCGCGAAGAGCGCGCCCACCATCAAACCCGCGAGCGCGAGGTCGAGCAGCGCGATCGGGTTCTCCAGGAGGAGAATCAGATTGTCGATCATTGGGCGGAGCCGGCGGCTGGCTGCAGATACGACGACCGTCCCGGCACCGCTGGGTGCCGGGACGAAACCGTCAGGTCGGACCTATCGCTTGCTCCAGGGGGGAGTCGGATGACGCATCTTCGCCGCCGCCCATTTCGTCGGCGCGACAACGACATACTTCCCGTCCTGAACCTGATACAGCACCATCGGCTTGGCGATATTCTTGCCCGTCGCATCGAACTTGATGTTGCCGTAGAAGGTCTGCATGTCGGTCTGGGCCAGCGCGTCGCGCACCTTCTTCGTGTCGAACGAGCCGGCACGCTTGAAGGCATCGGCAAAGACCTGCACGGCGGCCGCGGATTCGGCCGCCTGATAGGGCGGCTCATAGCCATATTCGGCCTTGAAGATCTTCGCGAAATCGCCCGCGGTGCCGAAGAGGTCGTCCTTGTAGGTCAGGGTCGGCGCCCACTGCGACGCGCAGAGGGTGTAGTCGGCCGCCTTCTGGCCGAACTTCTGGATGATCTTTGCGCTGTCGCAATGGGTCATCGCCAGCATCGGCACGTTGACCTTCATGGCCTCGATCTGCCGGATCGCCAGAGCGGCGCCCTTGGCGTGGCCGGAAACCACCAGGAGGTCGGGCTTGACCAGCTTCACCTTGCGCAGGATCGCGGTCATGTCGTTCAGCTCCGGCGGCAGCTTGCCGTCGATAACGATCTTCATGCCGTATTTCTTGGCGTCGGCGATGATGCCGGCCCGGATGTCCTGAGAGAACGGATCGTTCTCGAAGGCCATCGCGATCTTCATCGAGCTCGGGTCCTTGCCGGCCTTCTTCGCCTGTTCGGCCAAGAGCTCGATCGACGAGGCGAGATACTGTTCCGACGTCGACAGGACGGCGAAGAGATACTTGTAGCCCTGGGTGAACAGGCTGCGCGAGGCGCCGTTGGCCTCGACCATCGGGATCCCGTAGCGCTCCGTCACCGGCGCGATGGCCTTTGTGAGGCCGGAGCTGTAGGGGCCGAGGAGAAACTTGACCCCGTCCTGCTTGATCAGCCGTTCCGCCAGCTGGGCACCACGGGCCGAAGTCGATTCATCGTCGTAATAGATGACCTTCAGCTTGTATTTCTTTCCGGCGACCTCGACCCCGCCGCGCGCATTGATGCGCTTGATGGCGAGATCGTAGCCATTCATCGTGTATTTGCCGTTGGTCGAATATTTTCCGGTCTTTGAGACAGCGGCACCGAGGATGATGGTCTCACCCTCGACCTTGGCCGTCGCGCTCTCGCCGAGGCCGGACAGGGCGATGGCGCTCGCCCCGGCCAACACGACCAGTTTCATGGCTTTCAGCATTTACGTCTCCCTTGTTCCTGTATTCTGGACCCCTTTCTCACCGATCTGGCAGAGACGGCGGCGGGGTACAGTTTTCTTTCTTTTTCGAGCGCCATCGGGACATGCCGAACGACGCACCGTCGCGGGCAGTTTGGCAAATTAGTTCGCCCCCGGCAACGCCAAGCGCGCCACGGTTGCAGAGGCCGCGCCACGCACCGGGTCCGTCCCGCTTGCCGCCCGGCGCCGGGACGCTTACCTTGCGCGCGAACCGGCCCTCCCTAGCGCCGGCAACCCCTACCGAAGGACGAAGCGTATGGAGCTCAAGGGCGGCTACAAGATCGCCGCGGATCGCGAAACGGTCTGGCGCGCGATCAATGACCCCGAAATGCTGAAGGAATGCATCCCCGGCTGCGAGGAACTGGAAAAGACATCAGACACCGGCTTCGCCGCGACCGTTAAGGCGAAGGTCGGCCCGGTCAGCGCCCGCTTCAAGGGCGAGGTCAGCCTGGAGGATATCAACGCGCCGGAAAGCTATCGCATCGTCGGCGAAGGCAAGGGCGGCGTCGCCGGCTTCGCCAAGGGCGGAGCTGTCGTCAAGCTCTCCGAGGACGGCGACCTGACCGCGCTGATCTATGACGCCGACGCCCAGATCGGCGGCAAGCTCGCCCAGATCGGCTCCCGGCTCGTCCGCGGCACGGCCAAGAAACTGGCCGACCAGTTCTTCAAGAACCTGGCCGAGAAGATCGCGCCGGGGACGGAGCCGGAGAAGATCGACCGCGACGCCGAAGAGGCCGCGTGAGCGACGCCGGCAGCGGCAAGCCGGTGACGGGCGAGGGCCCCGCGGCACCGCGGACCGGACTGCCCGCCCCCCTCTGGATCGGCCTTCTCACGCTCGCGATCCTGGCGCTTCTCGCGTATATCGGCCGTGGTTCATTCGCGGCTTGACCAGCCTCCGCCCCGCTTTACACTTCACCCGAACGACCCGCCCCGCGACCGGAACCGTCGACCAGGCCGCTCCACGGCCAGCCATGTCACGACCCGAACCGGGCGGCGCCAATAAAAGGGAGAGCATTCCATGACGGTATCCGTTTCGCTTTCGGTCAACAAGTCCGTGACCGCCGATGTCGAGGAGCGCACGCTCCTGGTACAGTTGTTGGGCGAGCAACTGGGCCTGACCGGCACGCATGTCGGCTGCGACACCAGCCAGTGCGGCGCCTGCGTCGTCCATGTCGGCGGCACCTCAGTGAAAAGCTGCACGATGCTCGCGGTCCAGGCCGATGGCGCGGATGTCGTGACGATCGAAGGGCTGGCCAAGGACGGGCAGCTTCACCCGATGCAGCAGGCGTTCCACGAGAACCACGGCCTGCAGTGCGGCTTCTGCACCCCGGGCATGATCATGAGCGCGATCGACCT
>CAYGKX010000115.1:0-9690 GCA_964350225.1 uncultured Rhodospirillaceae bacterium
CCCCAGGCGAAGGCTTTCTAACAAGGCGTCATCGAGGTGTAAACGATTTGGACGTCCCACGCGCGCCCGGACTAGGCTGTCGATCCGGAATGGGCCGGAAACGCGCAATGTGCCCAGGGGCGTCGAAATCGTGAGACTCCGCCTCGCGACCTTCAATCTGGAGAACCTTGAGGCCGACGCCGGGGCGCCGGTCCCGCTCGAGGCACGTCTCGCCGTGCTGCGGCCGCAGCTCGCCGCATTGGCGGCGGACATCCTCTGCCTCCAGGAGATACATGGCGACGCCGCGCCGAAGGGCAGGGCGCACGGGCTGTCGGTTCTGGAGGAACTTGTGGAGCGCACGCCATACGCCGATTTCGCGCGGGCGACGACCCGCAGCGAGAAGAGCGGCGGGGCGATGGACGTCCACAACCTGGCCATACTGTCCCGCCATCCCATCGTCGACGTCCGCCAGGTGCGGCACGACCTGGTGCCGCCACCGCGCCACATCCTGCGGACGGCCGAAGCGCCGGATGCCGGCGAGACGACGGTCGAATGGGACCGCCCGTTTCTCTATGCGCGCATCGATGCCGGAGGCCTCCCGGTCCACATTCTCAACCTGCATCTCCGCTCGCCCCTTGCCGCCTTCGTTCCCGGCCAGAAGCTGTCCGCTTTCGGCTGGCGAACGGCGGCGGGATGGGCCGAAGGCTATTTCCTTGCGACCCTGAAACGGTCGGGCCAGGCGCTGGAGGCACGGCTTCTGGTCGACGAATTGCTCGACGCCGATCCGGCGGCGGCGGTCGCGATTGCCGGGGACTGCAATGCCGAACTCCGGGCGCCGTCGATGCAGCTGATGCAGGCCCGGTTGGAAGATACCGGAAACCCGGCGCTGGCGGGCCGGGTCCTGTGGCCGCTGGAAGAAGCCTTGCCGCCCGAACGCCGCTATACCGTGAACCATGGCGGCGACAGGGTGATGCTTGACCACCTTCTCGTCTCGCCCGTCCTGAAAGCGGCATGCCGGGACGTCGACATCCTGAACGAGGCGCTGCGCGACGAGACGACGCCCGACGCCCTGGCGGGACGCCTGCCCGACAGTTTTCACGCACCGATGGTCGCTGAATTCGACCTGGCCGGATGATGCGAGCGGCCCTTGTCGGGTCGCCTGTGATCCGGACCGGCGCCGATTGCGGTATAAAGTGTTATTCGCCAATCCGATCTTTGGCAGGTGAGCAATGGCGATTACAGACGATCCGGATATCGTTCTGGCGACGAAACGCCGATTTTCAGACTTTCTCCTGGACCTGGAGGGCGTCAATGCCGTCGGGGTCGGCGCGAAGTCGAAGCGCGGATCGCGCGATATCCGCCCCGCGATCGCCGTCTTCGTCACCCGCAAGCTGCCGATCCGCCGGCTTCTCCCGGACCAGCGGATACCGCGTACACTGCCGGCGCACGACCCGACCGGGACGCCGATCTCGGACCTTGAGGTCGCGACGGACGTGGCGGCGGGCGGTCCTTTTCACCTCGCCCTGAAGAACGTTACCCGTCAGCGGCCCATCGTCCCCGGCTTCAGCACCAGCATCCTGGAGAAGAAGGTCCTCGGCGGATTTCCCGGCACGGTTGGTGCCGCATTGGTCGACCTGAATTCGGGAGTGCCGGCGAGCCGGCGGACGAAATCGACCCAGTATCTTGGCGAGGGCTATGTCGTTCCCGAAAAGGTCGGCAAAGCGAGGGAGCGGTTCTTTCTGACCTGCGCTCACGTCGTGGCGCCGTCCGGCGACGCCAGCAAGAACCTTATCGTTCAACCCGGACAGGGGGACGGCGGCGCGGCCCGCGATATCGTGGGCAAACCCGATCGCTGGACCCCCTGGCCGCAGCACATCATCACCCTCGGAGGGAAGACCTACCAGACGACCTATACCGACGCCGCGGCGGTAAAGCTCGACGAGACCAGGATCAAGGCGTCGATCCAGGACATCGGATTGCCCACGGGGTTGCGCATCGTCCTTGCGGCCGACGCCACGCGCCGCCTGCCGGTCCAGAAATCCGGGCGGACGACCGGGCTGACAAAGGGAACGGTCAGTTCGTCCTTCGCGGATGTGAAGCTGGGCTTTGGCGGTTTCCTGGGCGCCTTCGCGGATCCCATACTCTATCGCGACCAGATCGTGGCGGACCTCGCGTCCGACGGCGGCGACTCCGGCGCGCTGGTGCTCGATGGGGACCGGTTGGCCGTTGGGCTCCTGGTGGGCGGCGGCGACAGGAAAACGATCGTCACCCCGATCAATCGGGTCATGTTCGACCTGAACCATCCGCGCCTGGCGCGGGGCACGGCAAACCGCGTCTTCGCGCTGGCGATGCAGGGCTGATCGCCGGGGCGCGCCGGATCAATCCTCCCGGAGGGCCAGGCCGACAAGCCATCGGCGCACAATGTCCTCTTCCATTTCCGAGAGGTCCGCGACCATCGAGCTTTCGATTGGCGCCAGCCGACGTCGGCACCGTGTCAGCAGCGCACGACCTTCGTCCGACAGGGCCAGGTTCAGAATACGGCCGTGGGTCGGATGTTTTTGCCGGACGACCAGTCCGTCGCGCATCAGGTTGCGCACGATGACGGTGACGGTCTGGGGGGTGAGGAGCGACAGGCGGGCGATGTCCGCGCCCGACAGGCCATCGTAGGACCGGATCATCGTCATGACCGTGAACTGGGGATAGGTCACGCCGAGGTCGGTCAGGGCGCGCTCGATCCGTTGTCTTGCCGCGGCCTGGGCCTGGCGCAGCAGGTAGGCGATATGGCCTTGCGTGCCCCGTTTGCCCGATCCGGCGACCGGCGGTCCGTCGCCCTCTCCCTGTTTCCGTTTGACCATGATATCAGTGTTCTTATAAGTTATCAGTGTTTTGATATTATGCGCCGACGAACGAGGGAGAACAAGCATGCTGTCGCAGGAGAACCGCGATGTCGTGAAACGTCATGTCGAGGCCGAAACCGAGCACCGGATGGACGAGACCCTCGCGACCCTGACGGAAGATTGCGTCTTCGACGATCGGGCGCTGCGCCGCGTCTGGCGCGGACGCGATGGCGCGCGGGACTATTACCGCATGTGGTGGGAGGCCTTTGGCATCCGGCCGGAAACCGGCGCCCGCCATGCCGCGCGGGAGGATCTGCTGGTCGTCGAGACCGATTTCGTGGGTACCCATGTCGGGGAGTTTCTGGGCATTGCGCCGACCGGGCGCGAGGTGTCGGTTCCCATGGCGATCTTCGTCGATTTCCGCGACGGGCTCCTGTCCGGCGAACGCTTCTACTGGAACGTCGCGGACCTGATGGACCAGATCGGTGTGGCGGCGCCCTTCGGGCTTCCGGAAGCCACGTCCCCAAAGCTATAGGCGCACCCCCGAAAGTCCTCGACGCACAGCCGGTGGAGGAGGTGAGGTGACAAACCGGCGCGCCTAGGCCGCCTTCGCCAGGCGGCCGCGGTCGTGGGGAGTCGTGTAGTCGATGACCGGGCCCTTCGGCACGATCCCCGTCGGGTTCACCGTCTTGTGGCTCTGGTAGTAGTGGCCCTTGATGTGCTGCATGTCGACCGTTTCCGCGACGCCGGGCACCTGGTAGAGCTCTTTCGTATAGTTCCACAGATTCGGGTAGTCGTAGATCCGGCGCAGGTTGCACTTGAAGTGCCCGAAATAGACCGGGTCGAAGCGAACGAGGGTCGTGAACAGGCGCCAGTCGGCCTCGGTCAGCCGGTCGCCGACGAGATAACGGTTCCGGTCGAGCCGCGCCTCGACCATGTCCAGGGTATCGAAAAGGGCCGTCACCGCTTCGTCGTAGGCTTCCTGCGATGTCGCGAACCCGGATTTGTACACGCCGTTATTCACGTTGTTGTAGATCGGGTCGTTGATCGCATCGATTTCGTCGCGCAGCTCCGCCGGATAGAAGTCGAGCGAGGCGTTGCCCCATTCGTCGAAGGCGCTGTTGAACATCCGGATGATTTCGGACGATTCGTTGCTGACGATCGTCGCGCGTTCCTTGTCCCACAGGACGGGGACGGACGCCCGCGTCGTACAGGTCGGATCGGCGGCCTGGTAGACCTGATGGATGTATCTGGCGTTGTTGATCGGGTCGGGGACGACGCCGGGTCCGTCCTCGAAGCTCCAGCCCATGTCGTCCGAGAACCAGTTCACGACGGAGACCGAAACCAGATCGTCCAGCCCCTTCAGCGTGCGCAGGATCATCGTCCGGTGCGCCCAGGGGCAGGCATGCGAGACATAAAGGTGGTAGCGCCCCGGCTCCGCCTTGAAACCGCCCTCGCCGGACGGCCCGGGGGAGCCGTCGGCGGTCACCCAGTTGCGGAAGGCGGCGTCCTTCCGGACGAACTTCCCACCCGTTTTCTGGGTGTCGTGCCAGCCGTCCACCCATTTGCCGTCGACAAGCATGCCCATGGTGCCGCTCCCCTTTTCGTCGTTCGCAGGTCGTTCGGTTACTCGGCCGCGGCGGCGGCCCGGGCGCGCCCATGCGGTTCCGAGAAATCGACGATCGGGCCCTTGGGCACGATGCCGGTCGGATTGCGCAGGGCGCTCTTCGAATAATAGCCGCCCTTGAAGAGGGCGAGGTCGACCGTCTCGCCGACACCCGGCGTCTGGTAGAGGTCGCGCGTATAGCCCCAGAGATTGGGATAGTCGACCAGCCGTCGGAGGTTGCACTTGAAGGCCCCGACATAGGCCGCATCGAAGCGGCACAGGGTCGGGAAGACGCGCCAGTCGGCCAGGGTAGGCCGGTCGCCGCACAGAAAACGCTGGCGGGAGAGCCGATCCTCGAGCTTGTCGAGGGTATCGAAGACCTGGACGACGGCCTCGTCATAGGCTTCCTGCGATGTCGCGAAGCCGGCGCGATAGACCCCGTTGTTCAGCCCCTCGTAGGTGAGTTGGTTGACCGCGTCGATGTCTGACCGAAGCGCCTCGGGATAGAGGTCCTCCGTCGGCGGCGCAATGCCCTCGAAGGCATCGTTGAACATGACGATGATCTCGGAGGACTCGTTGTTGACGATCGTCCCGCGCTCCTTGTCCCACAGGACCGGAACGGTCACCCGGCCGGAATAGTCCGGGTCGGCGCGGCGATAACTCTCGTGCAGGGCGGCGGCGCCGAACAGGTCGTCGGCATGCGGCCCGCCGTCGGTGTCGAAGTCCCAGCCCTGGTCGCCCCGGCGCGGGCGGACGATGGTCAGTCCGACGACGTCCTCCAGCTTCTTGACGATGCGGACCAGCCGCGCCCGGTGGGCCCACGGGCAGGAGTAGGAGATATAGAGGTGGTAGCGGCCTGCCGCGGCCGGGAAGCCGCCCTCGCCGCCGAGCCCGCTTTCCGTCTTCGGGCCGGGCGAGCCGTCGCGTGTGACCCAGTTTCGGAAAAGCGACTCCTTGCGGACGAACCGGCCCGACCCGTCCGACAGCTTGTCGTCGTCCGAATGCCAGACCCCATCGATCATAACGCCCATCGTCGCTCTCCCTTTCTCCGTTCCCGACGGAAGGTAGGTCGCGGTCGCGGAAAAATCCAAGGTCCTCATGCCGGCGGTGGGGTTTTGGTCCCGGCGGTCGATCGCCGACCCGCCCCGGAGGACCCTGGCGGATCCCTCGATCAGAAGAAAGCCAAGGTTCGCGTTTCGATGGATTCCCGATGCGGAGGGTCCCCCGGGGCACCGGGATCATCGAAACTGCAATGCGGCACCGCGCGTGCGCGCCCGTCCAGGAGGGTGTCGTCGCTCTTGAAGAGGACCGCCTCCTCATTGGTCATTCCGGGATAGTAGAACCACCGTTGACGCTTGTTGGGAAACAGGTGGTAGAGGTTTTTGCCCGGCTTGGCGACCACCCGGGTCGTCGTGACCAAGTCCTGCGGCGCGAGTGACTGTGCGTCACACAGGGCCAACGGCCGTCGTTCGACGCGGCGGCAGAAGGGTTGCCAGACCTGGATGACTGCCGCGCGCCTGGCGAGAAGCTTCTCCGCCTCGTCCGGCAGGTAGTGGGCGACCAGTTCCTGTACCGCATTGTCGGCATGGTCGGTATGGACCAGCGGAATCGCGTCGCGGATGGCCCGGCCCTCGCGCCGGGCCGGGTCTGTCGAACGCTGGCAGTGATAGTAGGGCACGACCCGCTTCGCCCCGGAGATCCGCCGGATCAGGTCGGCGACCTCCGGGTAATAAGCGGCCCGGACTTCATCGTCGTCGAAGAAGTCTCCCACCGAAGACGGGTGGCGGGCCAGGGTGAAGCCGTTCCGTTCGAATTCCAGTTCGGCCGCCTCTCGACGAGCGTCGCGGATGGTCGTTGCGACATTCTGATAGGTCGGGTCCCGGCCGTCCCGGGCTGCTGTCTTCAGATAGCCGAGTGGTGCCCGAACAGCACCCGGAATGCGGTTCCCGCGTAGCAGATTGAGCATGATCGGGTTGCCAGGGTTGGAGACCGTACCAGCGGATTACGCAAGAATATGGATCGTGCGGGGCCGGTCCACCCTCGCGGCAGAACGCGCGTTCGGGTCCGGCTACTTCCGGCCGGTCAGCCCGATCACCGCCGACATGCCGGCATGGCCGGGGCCCTCGTTCATCTCCCGCTCTTCCTCGACGATCTTCAGGTCATCGAGGTCGCCAAAGTTCGCCTCGAGCAACTCACGGGTATACAGGTTTTCCAGGACCTTCGGGCCGCCCGTCCCGTATTCGAGCTGCTTGGGCGTGTAGCCCTGGAGGATGAGGAGCCCGCCCGGTTTCAGCGCCTTCTTCATGCCGGCCCATTTGTGCGGCCGCTCGTCGGGCGTGGAGAACTGGGTGAAGATGTCCACGACGACATCGAACGCTGCTTCCGGATAGTCCCAGGCGTGGACGTCCGCCGTGATGAATTCCAAGGTCACCCCCCGGTCGGCGGCGAGCGCCTCGGCCTTCTTCCGGCCGTTGGGGGAGAAGTCGAGCGAGACGACCTCCAGACCGCGCTCTGCGAGCCATACGCCATTGCGCCCCTCGCCGTCGGCCACGGCCAGGACCCGGCCGTTCTCCGGCAGAAGGCCGGCGCAACTTGCGAGAAAATAGTTCGGTGCCGTGCCGAAGACATAGTCGGCGACGGCATAGCGGTCGTCCCAGCGTTGCAGTTCTGACATCTCTTCTCTTTTCCGTTCTCGGTTCCTGTTTCTCCGAAATATGGCGTCCGGCGGCGGCGAGGCCAATGCGACAGATGCAACCCGTCGGCCCGGGTCGCGCGCTTGACCTTTCGTCGCGGGCTGCTGTCCAATGCACGCGTGAGCTGAGGCGATGCGGTCAGATACCCGACTTATCGGCGGCTGGAGCGGCGTGCTGGGGACACTGTTCCCGCGGGCGGGCGGCGCATGGCTGGCCGACCGGGTTGTGACGCCGGTCCATCACGACATGCCGCCCGACGCCTACCGCTTCTTCACGGACAACAACGCCCGCCGCTTGCCCTACGGCGACGGGCATCTCTACGTCTGGAGCTGGGGGCGGGGCCCGGTCGTCGTCCTGGTGCATGGCTGGCAGGGGCGCGCGGCCCATTTCAACAAGTTCATCGTCCCCATGCTGAAGGCCGGCCTCCGGGTCGTGACCTTCGATGGCCCCGCCCACGGCTTCTCGACCGGGGCGCGCAGCAATCTCTTCGATTTCGTCGGGGCGCTCGAGGCGGTCGCGGACGCGGAAGGCCCGGTCGCCGGGATCGTCGCCCATGCTTTCGGCGCACCGGCCGCCGTCATGGCCGCGCGGCACGGGCTCGCCGTCCCGAAGTTGGTGCTGGTGGCGCCGACCGTGCGGATCGAGAGCGACACCGGCCTTCTCGCGCGCCGGCTCGGGTTCGGCGACCCGCCCGTCGATGCCATGCGCAGGCGTCTCGCCGACTGGTTCAGCGTCGCGCTCGCGGACCTCAACACCGACCGGCTGGTCGACGGCTGGGACCTGTCGGCGCGCACCTCCATGATGGTCGTCCATGATCGGGACGATGAACGCGTTCCCTGGCGGGACGCGGCAGCTCTCGCGAGATTGGCGGATGCCCCTTTCCTGACGACACATGGCCTCGGGCACCAGAATATCCTGCGCAGCCGGGAAGTCGCTGGCTGGGCCGCTGCCTTTATCCTGGGCAACCGGTAGCGGGCCGCACTCATCATCGCGGCGTAGACCGGGCCATTGCTTGTGGCGGGCCCGCATATCAAATTAGGGGTAATATTATTTCGCTAGGGGCCGACCCTGTCGGCCCGGTCAAGGTAAGGATTGCAATTTATGGCGCTTCCCGTTCCCCAGACCGTTAGCCTCGACGACAAATACGCGCTGGAACGCGGCCGGGTCTATCTCTCGGGCGTCCAGGCGCTGGTGCGCCTGCCGATCATGCAGAAGCAGCGCGATACGGCGGCCGGCCTCAAGACGGGCGGCTTCATCTCGGGCTATCGCGGCTCGCCCCTCGGCGGCGTCGACCAGAATCTCTGGCGGGCCCAGAAGTTCCTCGACCAGTATGACATCAAGTTCCAGCCGGGCCTGAACGAGGACCTGGCGATGACCGCCGTCTGGGGCTCGCAGCAGCTCAACCAGTATCCGGACGCCGAATATGACGGCGTCTTTTCCATGTGGTACGGCAAGGGCCCCGGGGTCGACCGCTGCCTCGACGTGATGAAGCACGGCAACGCCGCCGGCACGTCGCCCCATGGCGGAGTCCTTCTCTGCGCCGGCGACGACCATGGCGCGTCTTCGTCAACCCTGCCGCACCAGTCGGACCACAACTTCATCAGCGCGATGGTGCCGATCCTCTATCCGGCCAACGTGCAGGAAGTGCTGGACTACGGCCTCTTCGGCTGGGCGATGTCGCGCTTCTCCGGCTGCTGGGTGGCGCTGAAATGCGTCGCGGAGAACATGGAGAGCTCGGCCTCCGTCTCGGCGGACCCCGACCGGCTCGACTTCAAACTGCCGAACGCGTTCGACATGCCGGAAGGCGGGCTGAACCTGCGCTGGCCCGACGGCTTCCACGAGGCCGAGGACCGGCTGCAGCGCTACAAGGTCTATGCGGCGCTGTCCTTCGACCGCATTGCGATCGACAGCAAGACGCCGCGTCTCGGCATCATCACGGCCGGAAAGTCCTATCTCGATGTCCGCCAGGCGCTCGACGACCTGGGCATCGACGACGCGCTCGCCGCCGAGATCGGCATCCGGCTCTACAAGGTCGGCATGGTCTGGCCTCTGGAAAAGGACGGTGCGCGGGAGTTCGCCCGGGGGCTGGAAGAGGTGGTCGTCGTCGAGGAGAAGCGCGCCCTCATCGAGAACCAGATGAAGGAGCAGCTCTACAACTGGGACGAGACCGTGCGTCCCCGGGTTGTCGGCAAGTTCGACGAAGACGGAAAGTGGCTCCTCCAGGCGTCGGACGAGCTCACCCCCGGCATGATCGCCCGGGCCCTAGCCGCCCGCATCCTGAAGTTCTACGACAGCGAGAAGATCCGCGACCGTCTGGCCTTCCTGGAAGAGAAGGAACGCTCGCTCGGCACGATCAAGGGCGATTTCGCGCGCCAGCCCTATTTCTGTTCCGGCTGCCCGCACAACACCTCCACCCGCGTGCCGGAGGGCAGCCGGGCGATGGCCGGCATCGGCTGCCACGGCATGGTGATGTGGATGCCGTAGCGGAATACCGACACTATTACCCACATGGGCGCCGAAGGGGCCAACTGGATCGGCCAGGCGCCGTTCAGCGAAGACACACACATCTTCCAGA
>CAYGKX010000115.1:9700-10389 GCA_964350225.1 uncultured Rhodospirillaceae bacterium
CGTGCCGGAGGGCAGCCGCGCGATGGCCGGCATCGGCTGCCATTTCATGGCTCTCTGGATGGACCGGGACACCTCTACCTTCACCCATATGGGCGGGGAGGGCGTGCCCTGGATCGGCCAGGCGCCCTTCTCCTCGGCCAAGCACGTCTTCGCAAACCTGGGCGACGGCACCTATTACCATTCCGGCATCCTGGCGATCCGCTACTCGGTCGCCGCCGGCGTGAACATCACCTACAAGATCCTCTACAACGACGCGGTCGCCATGACGGGCGGCCAGCCGGTCGAGGGCCAGCCGACCGTCGCCGACATCTCCCGCCAGGTCGCGGCAGAGGGTGTGTCCAAGATCGTCGTCGTGTCCGACGAGCCGGACAAGTACCCGACCTCCTGGGAATTCGCCCACGACGTGAGCTTTCGCCACCGGGACGACCTGGACGAGGTGCAGCGCGAATTGCGCGAATGGCAGGGCGTGACCGTCCTCATCTACGACCAGACCTGTGCGGCCGAGAAACGCCGCCGGCGGAAACGCGGCAAGATGGTCGACCCGCCGCGCCGGGTCTTCATCAACGAGAAGGTCTGCGAGGGCTGCGGCGACTGCAGCTACCAGTCCAACTGCATGTCCGTCATCCCGAAGGAGACCGAGTTCGGGCGCAAGAAAGCGATCGACCAGTCCAGCTGCAACAAGGACTATT
>CAYGKX010000116.1:0-10335 GCA_964350225.1 uncultured Rhodospirillaceae bacterium
TCGGTCGGCGGCGAAAAGGTCGAGCGGGACGACGGCGCAACCAAAGGGCGCTACTGGGTCGTCGTCGATGACGTCGAAGCCGAAATGACCTACAGCCGGGCCGGTGACGGGCTGATTATCATCGACCATACCGAAGTTCCAGCGGCCTTGCGCGGTCGAAAGATCGGCGAGCGACTGGTGCGACAGGCGGTCGAAGATGCCCGGCGCGAAGGAATAGCCATCATTCCGCTTTGCCCATTCGCAAAAGCGCAGATCGACCGCCATCCGGAATGGCAGGATGTGCTGCAACAGTCATCACTTGATCCGAAGGCGGTGGGTACAACCGGTACAGCCTCGACAAGCTAATAACGTCGCCGCGTCGGCCGGGCTAATTGAACACGGTCACGCCCGGCTCAGACGGCGCCGGATTTGCGCGATGGTAGCGATACCTACCCGACCCAGCACCCGCTCACCGTGCCAATGCGCCGCAGCCAGACATCCGTACGTGCGAGAGCACCTTCAGTCGCGAGTCAGCCATTTCCGCGCGCGACGGACCCAGCGGTTGTCTCCCCGGCGGGCTTCCAACGTCGTATCAAAGTGATTGTACCCTTGAAGAACCATCAGCTCCGCGGTGTGGCCCGCCCGGCGAAGGGCCCTCACCATTGCCATGTTGCTCTTGACGATCCGGGGAATGTCGTCGCTGCCGACGGCAAAGAACATGGGCACCTGACACCCTTCGGCGTAGGCGCGAGGACTGGCAGCTTCGGCATCGCCGAGATCCCGGAGGAACATGCTTTGGATGTATTCTTCTCCCGAGCCCGGGGGGGCGGTCCTGAAACGCATGTCCATCTGGCCGCTGACCGGCAGGCAGGCCTTCACGTGGGATGGCGTAATGCCCTGTTCACGCAAGAGATCCTCTCTTAGCACAGCCAGCGCGAACAGATGTGCGCCCGCGGAAGCGCCGCCGACGAACAGGCGCTCCGGATTGCCTCCGTAGGGCGCGATATTCTCCCCGACCCAGGCGAGGGCGGCGATACAGTCCATCACGGGATCAGGGAAGCGAAAGTCCGGTCCCAGCCGGTAATCGATCGACACGAAGATCGCGGGCGTCGCCACGATGGGCGGCGCCATCAGGCCCATCCATTCCTTGTAGCCATGGGTCCAGGCCCCGCCATGGGCGAAGATCAGGACAGGCAGGCTGCCCGCCCGGGCCCCGGACGGCGCGTAAATGTCGAGCTTGTGGGCGGGGTGGGGTCCATACGGGACGTCGGCGACCAGGTTCATCTCGCGTGCAGCTGCGCGCGACAGCTTGAGTGCCTCACCGGCATAGGTTTCGGCTTCGGGCGGATAGATCGGCGTCTGTGGAACAAGCTGGTCGAATGCCATATCTGGACTTTCGGAAAGTGAGAAGAGTAGGGGAGCGGCGCTGGGTCAGAGCCTGCTGCGGCCCGCTTGCTCGGAGGGTGGCGATATGGCCTCGTCATGCCAGGCATCAATGATCCGATCCGCGGCACGTCGCAGTTTGCCGTACAGAACTTCGGTCTTCTGGCGTTTCAGTCGGAACGTCGGGCCGGCAATCGTCAGCACCGCGAGAAGAGCGTCCGGGTCGGTCAGGATCGGGGCGGAGATGCTCTTCATGCCCATTTCAACTTCGCTTTCGCTGAGGGCATAACCGCGCCGCCGGATTGCGGTCAGCTCCGTGCGCAGGACGTCCGGGTCCAGGCGTTCCGCCGTCGTCGCCGCGAACATCGGCTCGGACAGAAGGACTTCCATCTCGTCGGCCGGTAGGTAGGCGAGGTGAAGCTTGCCGAACGACCCGACATGGAGCGCCGAATTGCGCGCTTCGTCGACGCGGACGCTGACCAGCTGCGGGCTGTCGACCGAGGCAACGACCGACACCTTGTCGGCCAGTCGGCGCGTCAGGAGGATCGTCTCCCCGGTCTCCTCGGCGAGCTCTTCCAGTATCGGCTGGGCAATCTCGGTCAGACCCCGCCGGGCGCCGCGCGCCAGGGCGAGCAGACGCACGGACGGCCCGATGCGGAGGAGGCCGGGTACCGGCGTTTCCTCGATCATCCCGCGCGATTTCAGAATCTGGACGTAGCGGTAGACGGTGCTGCGCGACATCGCGAACAGGCCGGACAAATCCTGCATCGTGACGCCGTCGGGCCGATCCGCGAAGGCGAGCAGCACATCCAGGATCCGTTCAAGCGAAGAGGTCGGTTTCATACTTTCGGGTGCACCAATCCTGTTGCGCGCGAACTGCAAGAACTCTACGGTCATTTATATTATCAGACAAGTGTCCGATAATATGAGATAGTGTCCGCCATGCCGCACCTTCGACCGACCCCGTACCGGGCCGGTGGCGCGGCGCAGACAATAGCTGGGGGTAGAGCATGAAGATGCGTATTTCGGTTCCGTTGGTCGCCGGCGCGACCCTTTTCGCCGTGGGCGGCGCACAAGCCGAAACGGTAACCCTGAGCCTGTCGTCCTGGGCTGGGCCGAACCATGCGATCAGCCGGGTGGGGCTTAAGAACTGGGCCGACGCGGTGGCGAAGAAGAGCAGCGGCAGCCTGAAGATCAACATCAGCTTTCCGCCGGTGAACCCGAAGGTCATGTATGACCGGGCACGCGAAGGCATCAGCGACGTGACCTGGGGCTTCAACGGGTACACGCCGGGGCGCTTCAAGACCTATCTGCTGGCGGAACTGCCGGGCCTTGCGGCGGGCGCCGAGGCGGCGTCGGTTGCCTATTGGCGGACCCACGTCAAATACCTGGCCAAGGCGAACGAGTATCGCGGCGTCAAGCTGCTCGCCCTGTTCGTCCAGCCGCCGAGCGTCGTTCATAGCCGCGACGAACTGGATACCCTGGCGAAAATGAAGGGTAAGAAAATCCGTGTCGGCGGCGGCATCCAGGGCAAGGTAGCAAGCTTGCTCGGCATGGTTGGCGTACAGGCGCCCGTGCCGGAGGCATATCAGATGTTGAAGGAAGGCGTCGTCGACGGCACCTTTTTTCCCGCCGAAACCGCGATCAGCTTCAAGCTGACCGAGGTGACCAAGCATCAGCTGGGCTTTCGAGCAGGGCTTTTCTATGGCGCCTATTTTGTCGTCATGAATCCCCGCAAGTACGAGAGCCTGTCGAAGGCGCACAAGGCCGTCATTGACGGGACCACCGGCGAGGCGCTCGCCCGCACGATCGGAACGGCGTGGCAGGACAGTGAGAAGGCAGCGATCGCCGCGCTCGAAAAGGCCGGCACCTTCAAGTTTGCCTCGCCCGAACTGTCCAAAGCAGTGATGGAACGGCTCAAGCCGCTGGACGCCGAATATGTCAAGGAGGCGTCCTCGGCGGGCATCGACGGAAAGGCCGCGCTCGAATTTCTTCGACGCGAGGCCAAGACGCTCTCCGCCAAGTAAACGTTGGAGCCGGCGGGCCGCGAAGCGATGGATCCCGTTTCAAACGTGGACGTAGAGCGTCACGGAAGCAGAGCCGGGTGGCCGCTCAGGATCCTGTCGGCCCTGGCGGTCGTCTCGCTCTTCGTCCTCATTTTCATGATCACGCTCGATGCGCTCGGGCGGTACTTCTTCGCTGCTCCAATACGCGGCAGCCTCGAAGTGACCGCCATGCTGATGTGCGCCATCATCTTCGCGGTGCTCCCGCTGGTCTGCTTCCGCCGGGGACATATCACCATCGATCTGCTCGACCACTTTGTCGGCCGGCGCATCGGGCGAGTTCGTGACGCGTTCGTCAGCCTGGTCTGCGCCGGCTTTTTTGGGTTGGTGGCATGGCGGATGACCGAGTACGGCCTGAAACTCGAGAGCTACGGCGACCATTCGCTGCTTCTGAAAATTCCACTGTATCCGGCGAGCTTCTTCATTGCCCTTTCGGCGGCAGTATCGACCGTCATACTGGTGATCGACGCCTTCCGCCCGGCGCCCTCGAGCCGCGGCTGACGACGCGATGCTGCCATGACCGCCGCGATCGTTGCGCTTGTCGGGTTGCTTCTCCTGGCGTTCCTCCGCGTGCCGATCGCGGTGGCGATGGGGCTGGCGGGCATCGGCGGCATGTGGGCGATCAATGGGTCGAACGCGGCGCTCGCCCTGATGGCGCAGACCTTCGCCGACATCGGCGTCTCGTCCAGCCTCGCTCTGCTCCCGCTCTTCATTCTGATGGGGACGCTGGTGACGCGCACGGGCATGTCGCACGAGCTCTATGCCGCGGCAAACGCCTTTCTCGGTCATCGCCGCGGCGGTCTCGCGATGGCGACCATCGTCGCCTGCGGCGGGTTCAGCGCCATCTGCGGGTCGAGCCTCGCAACCGCGGCGACAATGACGAAGGTCGCTCTGCCGTCGATGCGTCACTACGGCTACGACGACCGTCTTGCCAGCGGCGCGGTCGCGGCGGGCGGTACCCTCGGTATCCTGATCCCGCCCAGCGTCATCCTCGTCATTTACGGGTCGCTCACCGACACGAGCATCGGCAAGCTCTTCTTCGCCGGGCTCCTCCCGGGTCTCCTCGGCCTGGTTCTGTATTGCGCGGCGGTGTGGTTCATGACCTGGCGCCGACCCGAACTCGGCCCGCCGGCCGCGGCGAAGCCCTGGAAGGCCCGCTTCCTGGCCCTGCGGGGCGTTTGGGGCATCGCCCTTCTCTTCGCCATCATCATGGGCGGCATCTATGCCGGCATGTTCACGCCGACGGAGGCGTCCGGCGTGGGCGCGGTGGTGGCGCTGATTTTCGCCAATTTCATGAACGAGGCGGGGCTGCCGCGGGCGCTCAGCCAGCTCGTCACGGCCGCGGGCGCGGAGCCCTATCTCGTGCTTCTGATCATCGTGCTGGTCTATCTGGCACTAGGCTGTGTCTTCGAGAGCCTGTCGATGATCCTCCTGACCGTGCCGATCTTCTTCCCGCTTGTGAAGGATCTCGGCTTCGACCTGATCTGGTTCGGCATCCTGGTCGTCGTGGTGACGGAGGTCGGTCTCATCACGCCCCCGGTGGGGCTGAACGTCTATGTCATCAAATCCGTCATGCCCGATATCCAGTCCGGCAGCGTGATCCGGGGAGTCGTTCCGTTTCTCGCGGCCGACATCGTGCGTATTGTGATCATCGTGGCGTTTCCCGGTATCGCACTGCTGTTGCCGTCCCTTATGTGACCGAAGCAAGGAGGATCTGCCAATGGCTCCAACCAGCCGCGAAAAGACAGTGATCACAGGCGGCCCTGTCCTGGCCCTCGATGGCGGAGGGGCCGGCGCAGATGCCGTTGCCGTGGACGAAAACGGACGCATTGCCGGGGTCGGCTCCCGCGCCGACATGGAAGCGCTTGCCGGGCGCGGCGCGCGGGTGATCGACGTCGCCGGGGCCACGGTGATGCCGGGCCTGATCGACACGCACCCGCATCTCCTGCATTTCGCGGCGCGCGAGTACAGCATGGTGAAACTGTTCGACGCCCGGAACCACGACGACATCGTCGAGCGCATCCGGGAGCGTGCCGCGGTGACGCCGAAGGGACAATGGATCCTCTGCACGCCCGTGGGCGAGCCGCACTATTTCGTCCGGCGCAGCTGGCGCGATCTCGACGAATCGCGACTGCCGGACCGCCACGTGCTGGACCGCGCGACGCAGGACCACCCCGTCCACATCCAGGCCTGGGCGCCGACGACCCCGAATGTCTGCGCATTCAATTCGGCCGGGCTGGTCGCGGTCGGGCTGTCGGACTTCATCCCCGACCGTGTGTGCGATGTCTGGCTCGACAAGGACGACGACGGCAGGCTGACCGGGGTCCTCCGGGGCTCGGTGAACAACTACTACACGATCGATCCGTTCTGGACGCAGGTGCTGCTGAAAATGCCGGGGCCGGCGGCCTGGGACCTGCATGACAGCGTGATCGAGGCGATGGCGGACTATAACGCCCAGGGCGTGACCTGCGTCTACGAAGCCCACAACATGCGAGCCAACCATGTCGAGGCTTATCAGAGGCTGCGCGACGAAGCGGCGTTGACGGTCCGGGTCATGGCCGCCATGGACGTCGAGCCCTACGCCTACCCGCCGATCCGGCCTGCATCGATCGAGGCGTTTCAGCAAGCGATGGAAGCGGGCTTGTCCCTCATCGAAACGTCGGACCCCATGCTGAAGGTCACGGGGATGAGCTTCTCGCCCGCCGCGCCGCTCGGCCCCGGGATGATCCGCATGCACGAGACCTACAATGACCCGTTCGGCAATCCGACCAGGGGACTAACCGTCCTGACCGAGGACAAGCTCGACGCGTTCATCCGCTTCTGCGCCGAGAAGGATGTGCGGGCAAATTTCGTCATCGCGGGGGACCGCGACGCTGAAGACGTGATCGAAGGCCTCAAAGCCGTCGACGCGGAATTCGGCGTCAGCCAGCGCCGTTGGTTGACCCAGCATTGTCTTGTGATCAACGCGGCACAGGTGCGGCAGTTGAAGAAACTGGGGCTCGACGCGACGACATGCGTGGGCTTCGTCTGGGGCAAGGGCGATGTCTATGCCGAAAGGGCGGGGCCGCAGGTCCTGCGGGACATGGTGCCCCTGAATCGGTTGATCGAAGCCGGGTTGAATGTCGGGTGCGGGTCGGACTGGGGGCCGAAGAATGCTTGGGAGAACATCGCGCTCGCGCAGACGTTCGAGTTTGCGGGCAGCGGCCGGCGCAACGATACCCAAGACCACGTTGTCACGCGGGAGCGAGCCCTCGCGGGGTGGACCGGCACGGCGTCGAAGGTCATGCAGTGGGATGGCCTCGGCAGCCTGGCGACAGGCAATCACGCGGACCTGATCGTCGTCGATCGCGACCCGCTGACGTGCCGGATCGAAGACCTTCCGGATACCAAGGTACATATGACAATGGTCGACGGGCGAATCGTCCATGACGAAGGTGTTGCCAGCTGACAAGACCGTTCGCTGCCTGATCAAACAACCCACGACTCTCACTCCAAACAAGGGAAAGAAGGGAGCAGGTCAGCTGAGGGAAGAAACCGCCCATTCGGGAACAAGGATTCCCTGTTCATCGACGTAGGGAACCTCACCAAAAATCTATGGAAAATCGCGTGAATCCTGAGGCAAGGCCAGCTGAGAACGCCGGATTTCGAGAAGGCTTCCGGCATTTTCCCTGACATACAGCGAGTTTGGCAGAGACGGGTTCGCAGCAGACTGCGCCCACCGGCACATACTCTTCGTTACGGCCACTGACACTCGGACTGCCACGCAGGCGGTTTCCGTCGCGGCTTGGTGACGCGCTGGCCGCTGCGGCCGACCAGACCTCGAACGACCCAGTACGCATATCCCTGGAGGTTGGACGCTGCAGTGAAGCGCGCGCCCGGATCCGGAAAGGGGTAATGGCGGTCGGCGCCTCCATCTCCATCGCGCCGATCCGGGGGGCTTACGTCAAACAGGGTATGCACCTGCCGGCCGATCTACCTACCCTCCAAGGGAATAGCTGGGACAGTCATGACGACGCGAGAGGATATGAAATGGTCGGTTTCCGCCTGCTCGTGCTTGGCAGTATCGTGGCTCTGACGGTTGGTGCATTTTCCGCCGCCATGGCGGAGGAAGGCCCAAATGGGAAGAAGGCCACAACCGGTTCGCCTCCCAAATCGTCAAACGGCAAACCACCGGCTGGGACCGGCAACCCGTCAAAAGGTGGCGACGCGAAGGACGCGCGCACGGCCGGCAAGAATGGCAAGGCCGATCCCCACCCCAAGAAGAGTTTCAAGGTGATCGTTCGCCTTTCCTACAACCCCGGGACGGCAGCGTTGCCGGTCATCGTTGCACAGGAAAGGGGCTTCTTCCGACGGGAAGGACTGGTCGTAAGCACGATCCCCGTGACGAGCCAGCGCGCCGTCATCACGTCGCTTACGGTCGGCGCGACAGACTTCGCGACCGGGAGCCAAGCCTGGCTGATCGATATGGCCCAGGCCGACCTGCCGGTGCGGGTCGTCGCGCTCAGCGGCTATGAAAGGCAAATGGAACTGGTCGTCCCGAGTTGGGAAAAGAACGTCAAGTCGGTCAAGGATCTCAAGGGCAAGACGGTTCTCATCCTTCAGGGCACGCATAACTTCGACGCCGTGCCGGAGTTCTTCAAGATCCTCGCTTTCAATCGTTTCCGGCTGACGGACGTCAAGATCGCGTTCTTCCCGCTGGCCCAGCTCGGGCTCGTTTTCTCCAAGAACGCCAAAGCCCAGGCCGCGATGCGGCGGCGAAAGATTGCGGCTTTCTTCGGGTACAAGGAACACACCGAATTCTACGTCGGCCGCAAGGCCGCGCGGGTCATCATGAGCAACGAGGATATCCGGAAGCTCCTGGGGCGCAACGGCCCACGTCCGCTGTTCGCCAGCAAGCTGGTGGTCGAGAAGCATCCCGAAACCGTTCAGCGTTTCGTCAATGCCTGGGTCGCCGCGCAGGATTACATCCAGCACAATGAAGAAGACGCCGGCAGGCTCTTGCGCCTGTATCTGGCGCGGCAGTATGGGCTGACCGTCAGCGCCGAGAGGGCCAAGGCCTACGTCCATGCCGTCCGCTACGACCGCGTTGCATGGGCGCCGCAGGACATCAAGGAAACCAACATCAACGCCAGGATGATTAGCCGCGGCCGCGACATCCTGTTCTCCGGGATCAGGGACAAGAGCAAGCGACCGTTCAAGACCCCGCCCAGGATCGATCGCTACATCGACAACAGCTTCGTCGAGAAGGCGATTGCCAAGCTGAAGGAGGAGAAGGCGAAAGCCAGTATCCCGGGGGTGAGCGGCGACCCGCCGAAGACTTCCGGGAAACCAACTCCGAAGAGCCAGACGACGTCGAAAAAGCCTGGGAGCGATGTGACGCCCGACAAAGCGCCGCGCGGGAAATAGTCGCCGGGAAACAGGCGGAACCGACAAGGCTCTCGTGGCAGGAGAGCGGAGGAGCGAGTGGGGCTGGCGACAGCCCCACTCTCGCGTATTCGGTGCAAGCCTGTCCTACTTCGGTGGCGGCGGCGCCGGCGGCGGCCTCCGGGCGAAGAGAGACGACGTATCGATCGTGATCGGCAGACTGATCAGGAAGGAAAAATCGGGCGCTTGTTCGGTTAGCCCGATTCCCGCGCTCATCAACAGGGTCATCTTCCGGTTGATGCCGACGCTCGCGCCAAGCACGACCCGGGCATCGTTGAAGGAGGATCCCGGAACCTTGAAGCCACTCACCTTCGATGTGAGCGTTTTCTCGTTGATAAACTGAAGGTTGAGTGATACCCGCTCGTTCAGGGCGACATTCATGCCGGCGAAGAAGTTGTAGCTGTCGCCCGGATTGATACGGCCCGTATTGTCGAAGCTGCGCGGCAGGTTCGCCGTATAGCCGCCGCCGAAGAAGAAAGCGACCGGGTCGCTGGTGTAGACGAAGGTCACCGAAATGCCGACGCCAAAGAAGCCATTGCCCGTCGGCGCGCGAACCAGCCGTTGGTCGATGCCCTGCGGGCCGACCTGTTCGGTCGGGATCTCGAACGGGTTCTCGCCCGTCGGGAAACGTCCGAAGACTCGTACGAGGGTGCCGGGCACCCAGCCCCGTTCAATGAGGGCCTGATAGGTGAGTCCGGCCTCGATGTCGCCCAGGCCCTTGCCGGTGATCGAGTACTCGAAGGCATTGTTCGTTGCCACACCCAGCAGCTCCTTGTCCTTCCGGTAGACGAAAGGGATGGTCAGATCGGCCTGGAGCCTGTTGGTGATGCCGTATCGGCTGCGTAGCTGGGCGGTAAGCACCTCCCGGTCGAGGTTGTCGACCCGGATCGTGCCGATGACGATGGCATTGAAGAGCGCAAGGCCATTGATGGCGATCCGGTCCCCCGAAAACTTCGAATAGTCGATGCTCGGCTCGATCTGGAAGAGGCCGCGCCTGAGGAGAACGGCGCCGCGTTCGAGAAGCAGCTGGTCCGTCGGCTTGTCGCCAGACGCCTTGGCGGCGGCGGCTGGATCGTCGCCTTTCGGCGCCGCGCCCGGTGCCTTCTTCGCAGCGGCTGGCGGCGGCGGTGGTGGAGGGGGCGGTGCCCGGCGCACGCCCCTGCGCCGTGGCGGCGGAGGGGGCGGGGCGGCACGACGGGGTGGCGCGGTCTTCGGTTTGGTCTCGTCCTCCTTTTTCTCTGCTGGCGGCGGCGGAGGCACGCCGGGCTCACGGGGCTGCACCTGTGCGAGCAACCGGTTGAGCCGACGGGTCGAGACGGTCACCGACATTCCATCAGGGAAGATCACTCGCGCCTGTGTACCCTGAACGCCGCCGCGTATCCGGGAAAGCTCTTTCCAGGAGACCTCCCGCCCGAAGGGCAGGATGACGATCCGGCTTGGCCCGTCGATCCCGGTCAGCGCGAAACGAAGCAGCCGCTCCCGCGCT
>CAYGKX010000117.1:0-10329 GCA_964350225.1 uncultured Rhodospirillaceae bacterium
CATCGACACCTGCTTCGCCAACCCCGGGACGTCGGAGATGCATTTCGTCTCGGCCCTCGACCGGGTACCGACGATCCGGCCGGTCCTCGGCCTCTTCGAGGGCGTGGTTACCGGGGCCGCCGACGGGTATGGGCGGATCGCCGGGAAGCCGGCGGCGGCCCTCCTCCACCTCGGTCCGGGACTCGCGAACGGCATCGCCAACCTGCACAATGCCCGGCGCGCGCAGTCGCCGATCCTGGCCGTGGTCGGCGAACACGCGACGTCGCACCTCGCGCTCGACGCGCCGCTGACCATGGATATCGAAGGCCTCGCGCGTCCTGTGTCGAAGTGGTTGAAGACGACATCGGTCGGCCAGGTCGGTGCCGATACGGCGACGGCCGTCGCTGCGTCCCGGGATGGCATTCCCGGGATCGCCACCCTTGTCCTGCCCGCGGACGCCGCCTGGGAGCCCGAACAGGGCCCCGCGGCGGTACCGCCGCAGACAGGGCGCACGGCCGTCGACGAGGCGAGGATCGAGGAGATCGCGGACATTCTGCGGCGCGACGTGCCAGTTGCCTTCCTGATGACCGGATCGGCATTGACCGAACGCGGCCTCGCGGCCGCCGGGCGCATCGCGGCGAAGACCGGCGCGGCGCTGATGTCGAACACCTTCAACGGCCGTGTCCAGCGGGGCGCGGGCCGCGCGCGGGTTTCCCGCCTGCCCTATTTCGGCGAGATGGCGGTCGACGCGCTGTCGAAGTTCGCCCATGTCGTGCTGGTCGAAACCGACGCGCCGGTCTCCTTCTTCGCCTATCCCGGCAAACCCTCCACCCTCGTCCCGGACGGCACCGACGCCCATCGCCTCGCGGCGCCCGAGGAAGACGGCTGCGATGCCCTGGAACGGCTCGCCGATCTCGTCGGCGCCGGCCCGGCCCCGGCGGCCGATACGCCGGCCCGGCCGGACCTGCCGACAGGCACCCTCGGGGTCAAGGAAGTATGGCAGGCGCTGGGGGCGCTGATGCCGGAAGGCGCGATCGTCTCCGACGAATGCGGCACGTCGGCCCGGGGCGCGGACGGCCTGACGGCGGCCGCGCCGCCACACGACTGGCTCTACCTCACCGGCGGCTCGATCGGCCAGGCCGGACCGGTCGCCGCCGGTGCCGCTCTCGCCCGGCCGGACGCGACCGTCTTCTGCATGCAGGGAGATGGCGGTGCGATGTACACCTTGCAAGCGCTCTGGACCCAGGCCCGGGAGCGGCTGAACGTCGTGACGGTTATCTTCGCCAACCGCAGCTACGAAATCCTGAAGACGGAGTTCAAGCGGGTCGGCGTCGAAGCGCCGGGCCCGCGCGCCCTGTCGATGCTGAACCTCGACAATCCCGAAATCGACTGGGTCAAACTGGCCCAGGGGATGGGCGTGGAAGCCCATCGGCCGGCGACGGCGGAGGCTTTCGGAGATTTCCTCGCCAACGCCATTCGCACCGGCGGCCCCCACCTCGCCGAGGTCGTCATCTGACGCGACCGTCGGCAGTGAGCGGCGGCAGCGGGCGGCGGCAGGCCGCCGCCCGCAAGCCTCAAGAGCCTTGATACTCCCGGACGCCGGTCTGGGCCTTCACGCTTTCGGCCTCGTCCAGATAGCGTTCGTCGAGCGGGACGCCCGACGCATCGGCGATGCGGGTAAACCCATGGAAGCCGGCGACGACGCCGCAGGCCTCGAGGTAGCCCGCCGGGCCCAGAGCCTCGATCATGCGGGACCTCAAAGTGGCGGCTGCCGATGCATCCCGCAACACGACCGCTTCGGCAAAGTCGAGCAGCAGGTCCTGATGCGGCACAGTCCCGTCCGCCTCCTCGCCCGAGAGGGAAGTCAGTTCGAATTCGACGCCGGTCTGCTGGACGCTCTCACGGAGCATCATCGCATGCGACGTGGTTCAATAGACGCACTGATGTAGCGCCGACGTCCGACCGGCAAGGATCTCGATCTGCGCCCGGCTGATCGCACGCGCCTTGGTGTCGACGTTGCGGATCTCGCTCATCGGGATGTAGTGCGGCTCGCCGAGCGACCAGAAAGCCCGCTTGCTGTCCGGCACGAGGGAGAGTGCCTGATGGACGCCGCCGGCGGTCGCGCCGTAAAGGGGCCCATCGCTTTCGGCCACATCCTCCAGCTTGACGACCGCGACCCAGGCGTCGGTCTTCTTCGCGCCCGGCGGGCGATAGCCGGTGGGCGCACCGTCCCGGGCCTCCGGCAGATCCGCCGGCGCGACGTCCGCCGCCCAGGCGAAGGCATCCATCATCCGGGTCATGGCGACCAGGCCGACAATCTCGATATACTCGCCGTCGGTCATGCCATCGGCCATGAGCCCCTCGACCCACGCGCCCGACAGGCGGCCGGAATCCGTGGCGACCCGGTGGATCGCCTCGATGCGGTCGTCGCTCAGCTCGCCCAGATGGTCGTGCTCGCCCGTGACGGCGAAGGGCGACAGCGCGTCCTTCCGGGCCTGGCACAAGGCGCAGGACGCCGCCTGGCGCACCTCGCGGACGACCGCCAGACGCTCGGCGCCCGTCAGCCAGGTCCCGGGACCGGAAATCCAGTCCCACGCGCGTTCGTGCGCATCCAGCAACTCGTCCCGCGCGTGGCCGCGCAGGTCGTCAAGTTTCTCGACACCGAGCAAGGTGTCGGCGGACGGAAAATCCCCCACAAGCGGTCTCCCGATAGAATTGACCAAACAGGCATCACAGTATGTCCGGCGGAACAGGCGGTAAAGATGTCGCGCCCGCGAACCCCGGCCGGCCGGTGCGTACCTTGGGCGCGCCGCCTATGGCCCCGTGAAGATGACCTCGCCGTTCGGCGTGGCGAGGCGGGCAAGGAAGAGCGGCCGGTCCGCCGGAAAAACCGGGATATCGGATTCGAGATCTTCCAGCAGTGCGCCCAGTTCGTTCGACTTCGGATGGCCGATCTCGAAGGAAATCAGGCTGCAGCCCTTCGTCGCCGAGGCGGACGGGTGCGGGCTGTCCATCCAGTCGATGAACTTCGGCACGAAGTCGCCGAAAGGGCTTTCCTTTGGCAGGAGGAGCCGCCAGGTCAGCGTTTCTCCCGCCGGGGTCGTGCGCGAGGCGTCGATGACATCTGCCTCGATGCCCGCTTTCCCCAGAGTCGCGAGGATCTTGTCGAAATCCTGGCCCTTCAGCATGTAGGCCCAGATCGTCGGGGCCGGCAGCTTGATGAACATACCGCCGTGGGTCCCTTCGAGCTCCTGCTCCGGATCCGGACACAACAGTTCGAAATAGTGGTCGTCGCCAAGCGACAGCAGCGCGTTCCGCGTGCCGAGGCCGGGGTGCACGCCCCCCTTACCTGGCGTGATCCCGGTCAGCGTTTCGAAATGGGCGATGGCGCCGTCGAGATCGGGGCCGGTGTAGATCAGATGATCGAGGCGGTTTGTCATGGATGCCTTCCCGTTTCCGAGGGTGTCTTCTACCAGTCGCAGAGGCCGCGCAGGCCCTGGAGCTGGATTTCGCGTGCGTGATCGACGACCCGGCGGCGCCATTCCGGGTCGGGCGGCGTGAAGCCGTCGCGCACCCCGCGCCGCATCTCCGCCAGGCGCGCGGGCGTCTCGCCGGAGGTGTCGCCGTATTTCAGCCAACGGTCGATGCGCAACTGGTCGTAAGCCTCGTCGAGCGGGAGGGTGCCGAATTCGATGACCGCCCCGGTCATTTCCGCTGGCGCGACGAACCCTTCGACGCCATTGAAGATGAGCCCGCTATATTTGGGGCGCTCCGCCCCGGCGAAGCCGCCCTTGGTCTCGATCCGGTCGCGGCCCCACCAGCCGCAGGCCCGCTCCCAGGCCGGGCCGCCATATTCGTTGAAGCAGAGGAAGAAGGGCTCGGCCCAGTCGCCAAGACCCGTATGCCAGTCGATGAAGGCGAGCTTCTCGACGCCGGCCAGGTGCTCTCCGACAATCCGCTCCAGCGTGCGGTTGGACCATTCCCTATCGGTGCCGCCATAGTTCAGGCCAGTCGGCACATCATACTGACCCATCATGATCGCCTGGATCCAGGCCTGCTGGCCGTTCTCCTGGATCCATCGGTCCACCTGGCGCTGGGCCTCGGTTCGCGCGGCGTCCGTCCATTGGTCGGGGCAAACGTAGGGATGCAGCGCCTCGTAGCCGGGATTCGCGGGCGGGCCGGCGGCGAAGTCGATGAAATTGCGATTGAGATCGACGTTGTGTTCGGTCGTGCGCGTCCAGTGCGCGAAGCCGTAGGGATTGATCGCATGAACCAGGACGACCTTGACGTCCGGTGGCAGGTCCGAGAGTGCGCCCGTTTCCATCAGGGCAATCTGGGCGGCCGAACCCGTATAGCCTTCGCCGCCGTGGGTCCCCGACAGGATGAGGAAGGCCCTGGATGCGTCCGCCGATCCGAAGACGGCGACATCCATGGTCAGCGATCCGCCGTCGGGTCCGATCGCGTCAGGGTGGACATAGACTGTCGTCCGCCCGTCCCGCGCCGCCGCGGCCAGGAGGAACTTCGCCCGCGACTCCGGGTAGGTTTCGCCGAAGAGAGCCCCTGCGTCGCTGTCCCGTTCGCTCATCCGTCCTTCCAGTCTCGACCGAGTTGTCCCGGTTGTACGGCCGGGCGGCGTCACCTTATGAGTGGCTGCCTGCGTGTGGCAAGGCGTTGCCCCACTGTGTCTGCAACATGCGCGCCATCCGCGGGTGCGGGTTGACAGTTGCCCGGCCCGCACTTCACGTAATGCGCCGACCGGGGCACCACCAGCATATGTGCGACGATGCCACCGGCAGTCCCGCAGACGCCGGGACGACGTCGCGCGCTTCCGCGCGCAGCGTGCAGATATTTGGAACGAAATCCCACCGGGGGCGCGCTAGACTTCGCGCTTCCGGGGATTGAGGGGAAAGACTTGACCGACCTGACGCCGCAACAGATCGAGGCCTGGCTCGCCAGTTCGCCATTCATCTCGTTCATGAATCTCGAACTCCTGGATTTCGACCCGGACAAGGGCGAGATCGCGATGAAGATGCCGATGCGCCCCGAGTTCGAGCGCGGCGCGGGCACCGGCCAGTTTCATGGCGGGCCGATCGCGGCACTGGTCGACACCGTCGGCGACTTCGCTGTCGCAATCATGGTCAAGGGTGGCGTCCCCACGATCAATTTCCGGGTCGACTATCTCAGGCCGTCGGGCGGTTCCTATCTGATCGCGCGGGCGACGGCGCGACGGGTCGGGCGGACGGTCGGCGTCGTCGACATCGACGTGATCGACGACCAGGAAAGGCTCACTGCGGTCGGCCGCGGGTGCTACGGCGCCCAGGTGGGCTGAACCGGAATGGCGGCGATTCACAATCTGGGCGAGGTCATCGGCCGCGACCTGCCGGGCGACCGGCCATGGCTGATCGAGGTCGGCCCCGACGGGTCCGAGCGCACGATCGACTTCGCCGGCTTCCACGCCCAGGCGGACGCGCTGGCCCGCGGTCTCCTGAAGCGCGGCCTCGATCGGGGGTCGGCGGTCGGCATCCTTGCGGCCAACTCGGCGGAGTATCTCATCGCCTTCGTCGGGATCATGCGGGCCGGGATGATCGCGGTCCCGATCAACACAAAGCTTCCCGACGAGACGATCGACCATATCGTCGCCGATTCCCGTCTCGCCCTGTTGCTGGTCGACGGCGCCAACGCGGTCGACGGAGGCGACGCGGCCCCGCCGCGTCTCCGCATCGACAGTCCGGAGGCCTGGCAGGCGATGCTGGACCCCGGCACCCATACCTCGCCGGAGATGGGCGAGGACGAGGTCGCGCTCCACCTCTACACCTCCGGCTCGACCGGCCGGCCGAAAGGCGTTCCGCTGACCCATGGCGGGTATGTCTGGGCCACCGAACTCCTGGTCCGAACCGGGCCGCCGCTCGCCGGCAAGCGCGCCCTGATCGCCGCACCGCTCTTTCACATGAACGGCCTTCTCCAGAGCATGATGACCAATGTCGCGGGCGGGACGGTGGTCCTCCTCACCCGCTTCACGGCAAAGGATTATCTGGAGACGGCCGCCCGCCTCGGTTGCAACCTGGTCACATCCGTGCCGACGATGCTCGCCCTCGCCCTGCGCGAACGGGACACCCTGGCGCGGGTCGACCTGTCCCATGTCGAGATCATCACGACCGGCTCCGCGCCGTCCACCGAAACGATGTTCGACGAGGTTCAGGCGGCCTTCCCCAATGCGCGCATCATGAACGGATGGGGCACGACGGAATCGAGCCCGGTGGCCTTCGGCGCCCATCCAGAGGGCAAGCCGCGGCCCAAGCTTTCGATCGGCTATCCCATGGCGGAGGCCGAATGGAAGCTGGTGGACGGACCGGACGAGAACGAAGGCGTCCTCTGGGTTCGCAACCGCGCCATGATGCCGGGCTACCTGAACCTGCCGGACGAAACGGCGAAACGGGTGCGGGACGGCTGGTACGACACCGGGGACGTCATGCGGCGCGACGCCGAGGGTTTCTTCTACTTCGTCGGACGCGCGGACGACATGTTCGTGTGTGGCGGCGAGAACGTCTATCCGGGCGAGGTGGAAAAGCTTCTGGCCCAGCATCCCGACGTCGCCGAGGTGGCTGTCGTACCGGCACCCGACCAGATCAAGGGGCAGATCCCGGTCGCCTTCGTCGTCCCCCGGCCGGGGACCTCGCCCAGCGAGGAGGAGATCAAGCAATTTGCCCTGGACCGCGCCGCGCCCTACCTGCACCCGCGCCGGGTCGCCTTCATGGAGAAGTTGCCCCTCGCCGGCACCAACAAGGTCGACCGCAAGGTCCTGAGCGACCGCGCGGCGGCCGACTTCAGCCGCTGACGCCGACAGAGAAGAAAAACAGGAGACTTACAGAATGCGAGCCCAGGTGATCCGGGAACATGGCGGTATCGACGACATCACGCTGGAGACGGATTGGCCGGATCCTGAGGCGGGACCTGGCCAGGTCGTCCTGAAGGTCGGCGCCTGCACCCTGAACTACCACGACCTCTTCACCCTGCGCGGCATGCCGGGCATCAAAGTGCCGATGCCGATCATCATGGGCATCGATGTGGCCGGCGAAATCGCCGCCGTCGGGGACGGGGTGTCGGACTGGAAGGTCGGCGACCGGGTTCTGGTCGACCCGCACAACCGCGTGCGGCACAAGCTGCTCGGCGAGGGCGAGGACGGAGGGCTCGCGGAGTTTGTCGCGGTCGACGACCATCAGCTGATCGCGCTGCCCGACAGTGTGAGTTTCGAGGCCGCCGCCGCGCTGCCGGTCGCCTATGGCACCGCCTATCGGATGATGGTCGCGCGCGGCAGGATCCAGCCTGGCGAAAAGGTCCTCATCCTCGGGGCGTCCGGTGGCGTCGGCACCTGCTGCGTGCAGCTTGCCAAGCAGGCTGGCGCCCATGTCATTGTCGCGGCGTCGACAGAGGAGAAGCTGGCGCGGCTAAAGGAACTCGGCGCGGACGAAGGTATCAATTACGCCACCGACGACTTCCGGACCGTCGTCACCCAGCAGCACGGCAAGCCCCGGGTCTTCGGCGGCGACGGCGGCGTCGACGTGGTCGTGAACTTCACCGGCGGGGACACCTGGGTCCCGTCGCTTCGCTGCCTGCGAAAGGACGGCCGCCTGCTGACCTGCGGCGCGACAGCGGGCTACGACCCCAAGGAGGACATCCGCTTCATCTGGACCTTCGAGCTCAACATCATCGGCTCCAACGGCTGGGTGCGCGACGACCTGACCGCCCTCCTCGACCTGACCGAAGCCGGCTCGCTCGTCCCCGTCGTCGACCGCGCGGTTCCCCTGGAGGACACGCGCGACGCCTTCCGGCTCCTGGACGAACGCAAGGTCTTCGGCAAGGTCGCCATCGTTCCGTAACACCGCCTCTTGAGAGAGACGCGACTTCCTCTAAGATTATCGAATGCGAATTAGAGTAAGTTGAAACCGGCAGACACCGCGGCGGCCGCCGGCCGCCGACCAGGCAAGATTGGGGAGCTCCCACGATGAAGATCCTACGCCACCTTACCCTCGCCACCGCCGCCCTCGCGCTTGGCGCTGCGTCCGCCAACGCCGCCGACCCGAAGGAAGTGCGCTTCGGCTGCTACATACCGCTGACCGGGATGTTCGCAATCTTCGGCAACTCGATGCAGAAGGGCTTCGAGATGGCGGTCGAAGACTTCGAGAAGGCCGGGAAAATGAAGGACGTGAAGATGGTCATCCAGTGCGAGGACGACCAGGGACGCGCGGACGACGGCATCAACATCGCCCGGCGCTTCATCGAGAATAAGGACATCGTTGCGGTCATCGGCAGCTGGTCGAGCACCGTGACCCTCGCCGCCGGCCCGCTCTACAACAAGGCCAAGCTGGTCAACATCACGCCGATCTCCTCCCACCCGGCGGTGACCAAGGTCGGTCCCTATGTCTACCGGCAGAGCGTTACCCAGGCTCAGGAAGGTGCTTTCAACGGCAAGGCGATGGTGAGCCTCGGCGCCCGCAAGATCGCCATGCTCGGCATTCCCAACGATTACGGCAAGGCCAATGTCGGCGTCACCAAGGGCGCCTACCTGAAGGCCGGCGGAAAGGTCGTCTTCCAAGAGTTCGTGCGCCCGGACGCCCAGGACTTCCGCCAGGTGCTGCAGAAGGCCGCGCGGCGGAATCCGGACATGATCTACATCGGCGCGTTCGCGCCGCAGGCGGCGCTGATGCTCAAGCAGCTGCGCCAGATGGGCATCAAGACGAAGGTCTATCTCGCCGCCGCGCTCGACACGCCCGACCTCGTCCGCCTCGCCGGGAAGCAGGCCGTGGAAGGTGCCTATATCACCCTCGTCTTCAACCCGATCCTCGACCAGGGCATCGCCGACTTCTTCAAGCGCTATGAGGCGAAGTACGGCAAGAAGCCCGACCCCTTCGCGGGCAATGCCTACCAGACTGCGCTGATGATGATGAACATCGCGGCCAAGATGTACCCCAACGTCACCCGTGAGGGTTTCCGGACGGCGCTCGACAACATCAAGTCGGTCAACACGTCCTACGGCCCGCTGAGCTACGATCCGAAGTCGCGCGAGTGGAGCTATACCTTCCGCATCGGCATCATCAAGGACGGCAACACCACGCTGGCGAAATAGTCCGGCACGCGACGACGGCAGGGGCCCACCGGCAACCATGTTCGACAGCTTCGTACTCGGCCAGCTCGCCATCGGGCTGAGCGTCGGCATGACCTATGCCGTCGTCGCGATCGGCTTCACCCTGATCTACCGGGTGCTGGCCGCGGTGAACTTCGCCCACGGCGAAGTCTATACCATTGGCGCCTTCACCATCCTGGTCGGCGCGACGACCCTGGAGCTACCGCTCTGGAGCATCATTCCGCTCGTGATCGCGGTCGGTGCGCTCGCGGGCTACACCATCGAGCTCACGGGATTTCGGCTCTTCCGCCGGCATGCCGACGAGACCTCGCTGAAATCCCGCGCGGTGCGCGAAGCGACCCTCCTCTCCTCGCTCGCCCTCGGCATCGTCATCCGCGAGATCCTGGACCTTATCTACAAGGGCGACTGGAAGTCGCTGCCGGAGGCCTACCGCCTGAGCCAGTCGCTCGACATCGGCGGCGTCTATATCTCGGTGGGCGAAATCGTGATCGCCGTCGTGTCGATCGTGATGCTGATCGCGCTGCAGTATCTCCTGCACCGGACGCGGATCGGCATCGCCATCCGGGCGGTCTCCTCCAACCTCGTCGGTGCACAGTTCGCCGGGATCGACATTACCCGGGTGATTGTCTCGGTCTTCATCATCGGGTCGATCCTCGGCGCCGTCGCCGGCATGGTCGTCTCTCTCGCCTACGGCGCGATCCAGTCCTACATGGGCCTGACCGTCGTCATCAAAGCCTTTGTCGCGATGGTCATCGGCGGGCTGACCAGCCTGCCCGGCGCGGTCGTCGCTGCGATCCTGATCGGTCTCCTCGAATCCATCGCGGGCATCTTCATGCCGGACGCCTGGAAGGAGATGGTCGCCTACGTCCTTCTCATCGTCTTCCTGATCTTCCTGCCCCAGGGCCTGTTCGGCCGGAAGGCGGCCTGAGGGATGTTCCGCACGATGCCCCTCCTCGTCCGCGTCGGCGTGCCGCTGCTGCTCCTGGTCGTCCTGCCGCAGCTCTTCATGGTCGACATGTCGCTCCGTCCGCATCTGCCGGTGCCCGAGCAGGGTGGTCCGGCGGACGTCCGCAGCCTCGCCAACTACGCCACGCTCTTCGCCAACGATGCGCATCGCGGCATCTTCCTGCGGCCCATCTTCTCGGCGGCCCTCGTCACCGTGCTCGCCCTCGTCGTCTGCTACCCCGTCGCTTACTACCTCGCGCAGG
>CAYGKX010000118.1:0-9668 GCA_964350225.1 uncultured Rhodospirillaceae bacterium
GTAATAATCGTTCCGGCCTCGGTCGACATAGCGGATGTTGGAGATGCGGCGGTAACCGTCCCGGCGCAGCTCGGCGCGGATCTCTCGTTCGCTCATCTCTGCGCGATCGCCGGTCTTCCCGCGACGGTCGATGCGGTTGCGGGCGATGACGGCACCGGTGGTGTCATTGACCCGCAGGCGATACTGCACCCGCCCTTTCCAGGCCGTCGCCGTATAGAAGTCGTTCCGGCCACGGCGAACATAGTCGATGTTCGAGATACGCCGGTAGCCGTCCTGGCGGAGCGACCGTCGGACCTCTTGCTGCGACATCCCGGCCTGGCGGTGTTCGGGCTTCAGGGTGGCGACACGCTTTCGCGACAGGACCTTGCCGTTCTCGTCGTCGATGCGGACGACGAACACTGCGCGCCGCTTGACCACGCGGGCCTCATAAAAGTCCTGACGGCCAACCCGCCGATACTGGATGGAACGGATTTCGTCATAGCCGATACGGCGCAGCGTGCGACGGGCCTGGGCCTCGCTCATCTGCGGACGGCGATGTCTGTCGCCGGCCCGCTGGCCGATCGGGCGCCGGGATTCGACAGTGCCGCTGAAAGCGTTCGCAAAGACGACGTAGTCGCGTCCGTTGCGCGCAGCCCGCATGCGGTAGAACCCGCATCCGATGGCGTTGGGGCGCTGCCGGTTGACATATTTCAGGTTCCGGATGTTCCGGTATCCGGCCTGCCTGACCTCTCGGCGGACCGTCGCCGGAGAGGTACGATAACCAAGGAAGCTGCAGGCCGCCCATTTGGCGAAATCCTCGCCCTGGATTTGCGCGGCCGCCGGCGTGGCGGCCAGGGGAGCCGTTGCCGCGACGCACGCGGCCAGGGCCGCGGATCGCAGGATGTTGATGGGAAGTCGCATGTTATTCCTCCGAACTTTCGTCTCACGCGATGTTCGGTAGGCCAACGAAATGCCGCGCGCTCGGTTCCCGGAAAACCCGCGCAACCATTCCAGGTTATTGATATATAGTCATTTTTTCCGGATTCCGCCGGGTGTTCGGGCTTCCCGGTGCCAGACGGATATTCAGAAGAGACCGCGTTGGGCGTCTTCCGGCACCCGATCCATCGTCTTGCCGAGAAAGCGGGCAATGCCACTCTCGATCGGCAACCAGGCCAGACATGAGGCCCAGTCGGTCAGCGCACAGCCCCATCCGGGACAGCAGCTTGCATCGCATCCCGACCTCACGCGCTTGCCCCTGGTTCAGGCGGAGCCTACAGCGTCCAGTCCGGATCCGGGATCGTGTCGTGGAAGGCGCGCTGGAGGGCACCGCCCCACAACTCGCGGATCGTCGCGAGATAGGGGTCGCCCTCTTCCAGCTTGATGTGAAAGTCGAACTCGACCTTGTCGCGGTGGTAGCAGAGTACGTCGATCGGCGGACCGACCGACACATTCGATCGCATGGTCGAGTCGAAGGAAATGAGTGCGCACTTCGCGGCGTCGAGAAGCGAGGTCTCCGGCGTGATGATGCGGTCGAGGATCGGCTTCCCGTACTTGACCTCGCCGATCTGGAAATAGGGCGTCTCCCGCGTCGCCTCGATGAAGTTGCCGGGGGCATAGACCTGGAAAAGGCGCAGCTCCCGCCCCTTGATCTGACCGGCGAAGAGGAGAGAGGCGTTGAACTCCACATCATGCTGCTTGAGGTAGGCGCCATCGGTCTCGTAGACCTCGCGCAGGGCCCGGCCGACCAGGCGGACCGCGGCGAACATGCTGGGGGCGGCGAACAGATCGCGCATTTCGTCGCCCGTGTTCAGTCCTTCGTTGAGTTCGCCGATCACCGCCTGGGTGATCGACAGATTCCCCGCGGTGACGACCGCGAAGACACGCTCGCCCGGCTTCTCGAAGGTAAACATCTTCTGGAAGGTGGACACCCTGTCGATGCCCGCGTTGGTCCGCGAATCGGAAACCAGGACGGCTCCCTCGTCCAGGAGGACCCCCACGCAATATGTCATTCTTCCCCCGCTACCGCCCCGCGGCGCATGGTGCCGCCGGGCAACCCCTTGTCCTGTTGTGCCCGCCGGACACCCTGCCCGGCCGGCGCCCTATTGCTGACTGTGCATCGAGATGACCACGTTCATCGTCTCCTCGCCGCCGCCGGTGCGGACGCCGCGAACGGGACCTGCGTCGCCATAGTCGAGACCGACCGCCGTACGGACATAGGCGGTGGTGGCCGAGATGCCGTTGGCCGGATCGAAACTCACCCAGCCCAGGTCTGGGACATGGACCTCTGCCCAAGCATGGCTGGCGCCATGTTCTTCCGTCCCGTCGCCGTTGGCAAGATACCCGCTGATGTAGCGCGCCGGAATCTCCAGGAGCCGGCAAACCGTGATCAGGATATGCGCGTGGTCCTGGCACACGCCCTTGCCGTCCGCCAGCGCCTCGGCGGCCGTGGTGTGGACGTGGGTGCCGCCCTCGCTGTAGGCGACTTCGTTCCGGATCGCGAGCATCAGGCTGTGCAGGCCGGCGACCCTGTCCTGCCTGATCTCCTGGCGGAAGCTCATGGCGAACTTGCGCAGCCGCGTATCGGGAACCGTGTAGCTGGTCTCGCGCAGATAGACCTCCGCCGGCAGAGCGGTCAAACCAACCGGCACGACGCCGTTTGTTTCGATCGTCTTGACCTCGCCGGTGACCTCCAGCGCCAGACGCTCGCGCGGGCGGGTCAGGACCAGCGTATGGCAGATATTGCCGAACTGGTCCGTCCATTCCGTGAGGTCCGCACCGTGGCAGGTGACGCGCCAGCGGTTCACTGTCTGGCTCGGCCCGGAGCGGGGGCTCAGACGCAGATACTGGACGGCGCCCAGGAGCGGCTCGGAATATTCGTAATCCGTCGTATGGCGGATCTGGATGCGCATTGCTATTGCCGCCTCCGCCCGGTCAGTCCAGTGCCAGCGACATCATGAAGTCGCGCTGCAGCTGGGTGGTGAGGTCGTTGCTCCGGCCCACGAACTTCATCAGGAATTCATGCAGGCCTTCCTTGAAGATGCCGTCGATCTTGCCGAAACGGAGATCGGCATAGACCTGCCCCGCCATCCGCTGGCATTCCAGTCGCTGCCCCTCGGCGAGAATGTCCAGGGTCGATGTGACCATCTCGTAGCAGTGGTGGAGCGAGCGCGGCATGTCCTCGTCGAGGATCAGAAGCTCCGCCACCTTCCAGGGAAAGATCGCGTCGTGGTAGCGCTTTCTGTAGGCGCGGAAGGCGCTCACGGAGCGCAGGAGAGCACCCCACTGGAAATAGTCGACCGAGCCGCCAACCGGATCCGTCGCGGGCAGAAGGACGTGATACTTGACGTCGAGAAGCCGCGCCGTGTTGTCCGCCCGCTCAAGGAAGGTGCCGAGACGGATGAAATGGAAAGCGTCGTCGCGGAACATTGTGCCAACCGAGACACCGCGGAACAGGTGCGACCGCTCCTTCACCCATTCGAAGAAGGAGCGGTAGCCCCATTTCTTCAGGTCTCTGATCTTGAGGTTCTGAACCTCCAGCCAGGTCGCATTCAGGCTTTCCCACATCTCCGAGGAGACGGCGGTCCGCTCCGCCCGGGCGTTCTCGCGGGCCAGGGCGACGCTGCTGTAGATGCTCGAGGGATTGTCCCGGTCGAGCGACATGTACTCGATGACCTTGTCGGCGTTGTGGCTGCCATAATTGTCGTCGAAGCGCCACGGCTCCGGCGCGATCTGCACGATCGGCCGCCAATGCAGCTCCTCCGACCCGGTCGCCGAGGGCAGAAGCGACATGCGGTAGCTGACATCCAGCATTCGGGCGGTGTTTTCCGCCCGCTCCACATAGCGGGACATCCAGTAGAGATTTTCGGCGGTGCGGCTGAGCATCAGTGATCCAGGACCCAGGTGTCCTTGACCCCGCCGCCCTGCGAGGAGTTCACCACCAGGGAGCCGGCGCGCAGCGCCACGCGGGTCAGGCCGCCGGGCACGACCGAAGTGGTCTCGCCGGACAGGACGAAGGGACGAAGGTCGACATGGCGGGGGGCGATGCCCTCGTCGACCAGGGTCGGACAGGTCGAGAGCGCCAGGGTCGGCTGGGCGATGAAGTTCGCCGGATTGGCGCGGATGCGGCGGGCATAGGCCTCCCGCTCCGCCTTGGTCGATTTCGGCCCGATGAGCATCCCGTAGCCGCCGGAGCCGTGTACCTCCTTCACGACCAGGTCGGCGAGGTTGTCGAGCACGTATCTCCGCTCCTTGGGATTCCGCAGCATGTAGGTTTCGACATTGTTCAGGATCGGCTTCTCGCCGAGATAGAACTCGATGATGCGCGGGACATAGCTGTAGATCGCCTTGTCGTCCGCGACGCCGCCGCCGAAGGCGTTGGCAAGCGCCACGTTGCCGGACCGTACGACGGACAAGATGCCGGGAACTCCCAGCATCGAATCCTGCCGGAAGGCGAGCGGGTCCATGAAGTCGTCGTCGAGCCGGCGATAGATCACGTCGACCCGGACCGGTCCCTCTGTCGTGCGCATCCAGACGAAGCCGTCGCGGACGAAGAGGTCCGACCCCTCGACCAGTTCGATCCCCATCTGCTCGGCGAGAAAGAGGTGCTCGAAATAGGCGCTGTTATAGCGGCCGGGGGTGAGGATGACCGCCGTCGGCTCCTGATCGTCGTTTGGCGAGACCGCGCGCAGGTTCTGCAGCAGCCTCTCCGGGTAATTGCCGACGGGGGCGATGGCCTGTCCGGTGAAGGCTTCCGGGAAGAGGCGCATCATGATTTCCCGGTTCTCCAGAACGTAGGAGACGCCGGACGGCGTGCGCAGGTTGTCCTCCAGGACACAGAAGTCGGCCGGACCGACGCGGACGAGATCGACGCCCGCGATATGGGCGTAGACCCGGCGCGGCAGGTCGACCCCCTGCATCTCCGGCCGGTACGCCTCGTTCAGATAGACCATTTCCGGCGGCACGACGCCGGCGCGGAGGATCTCCTGGTCGTGATAGAGGTCGTGCAGAAAGGCATTCAGCGCGCGCACCCGCTGGACGCAGCCATGCTCGATCAGCTGCCATTCCATCGCGTCGAGGATACGCGGGATGACGTCGAAGGGGATAAGTCTCTCGCTCGACCCGCCCTCGCCATAGACCAGGAAGGTGATGCCGAGGCGCCGGAAGAACCCGTCGGCCTCGATCTGCTTGGTCTTGAGCAGGTCGATCGGTGTCTCGCGCAGGATGCGATCGAACTCGTAGTAGGCAGGCCGGATTGTGCCGTCCGGCCGTGTCATCTCGTCGAAGAAAAGCGGACCCGCCCCGTTCGTCTTTGCCGCCGGTCCGGCCTTCGCGCCCGCTTTTTTCTTCGACGCAGCCGTCTTTCGGGGCGCGGCCGGCTTCTTCGGAGCCGGCGCCTTTTTCGTCTCGGAGGGCTTTTGCGCGCGGGCGGCGCGGCGCGGTGCTCCGGTCTTGGCGGACGTCGCGGATTTCTCGGGCTTTGTCGGCTTGGCTGGCCCAATGCTGCGTTTCTTGGGCGATGCGGACGCCGTCCCGTCGGAGGCGTCTGCGTCCTGCGATTTCTTTGGCGCGGTCTTGCGTTTGTCGGTCTTGGTGGCGCGAGCGGCCATGTATGTCCGTGGTCTGGAGTAAGTGCAAAGTCGCCTAGGCGGCACGACCGGAAGCCAAGGTTGGGTCCGGTTGCCGCCGGATTTCAAATGGTGCAAGGCGCGGGCGGGCAGGTCAAGCCCGTGTCACCAGACGCGCAGCGCGGCATAGACGAGAAGCACAACGGACATGCCTGCCAGGACGAACCAGGTCAGGAGGGTCCCGACGAGGCGGCCGGGCGACGGACCAGCGTTGCCGGATAGCCCGATGGCGTGCAGCGCACGCCCGAGCACCAGTGCAATGATCGCCACCAGAATGATCCAGCCGCTGACCGCCATGCCCTGCGCGACGAGGATCAGGATGAGGCAGATCGGAACATATTCGACGAAGTTTCCATGCGCCCGGATCGCCCGCCGCAACTCCTCGTTCCCCCCATCCCCCAGCTCGATCATCAGGTCGCTCCGCAGCCGAACGACCCGAAGGGAGAGGATCAGGAAGATGAGGCCCAGGAGACCGAGCCCGACAGGTATTGCCGTATAGAACATCCGCATCCCCACTCCGCCACTCGGCAGCCCGCGCCGCCGCCGCCCCTGAGTTCCCGCGACCCTGAGTTCCGCGACCCCGAGTTCCCGCGTCGCTGCATTCCCCACCCGCTCCCTATTCCCGAAGGGAAAATGCGGAACGCACGGGTCGGGAACCGCGCCATCATCGCAGCGATGCGCACCGGATGCCATAAAACTTATATCAAAATTAACGCTGGCCCTTGAGGGGTCCGGCGTCCGCTTTCCAAGCGTCCGTCACCCGCCGCCGGCTACCAGCGAAAGGCGGGAACGGCGGCGAGCGGCGTGACGCCCTCTTCCCCGTAGAGCGCCACCAGACGGTCGGGGTGCGGTGGCTCGAAGGGGCGCACGCCCAGACGCTCGCCGTATATGCCGCTGGTGACGAAGACGGCATCGATCCCGGCCTCCGCCGCGCCCGCGACATCCGTATGAAGCGAGTCGCCGATGGCGAGAATGCGCGCCGGGTCGTCGATGCCCAGGAGTTCCAGACCCAGCCGGTAGATCGGCGCGTGCGGTTTTCCGTGGAAGTAGGTGTCGCCGCCGAGTTCCGCATATCGCTCGACGATCGCCCCCGCGCAGATTTCTCGGTTGTCGCCGCGCAGGACGACCCGGTCGGGGTTCGCGCATACCATCGGCAGGCCGTGCGCGCGTGCCTCGGCGAGAAATTCGGCATAGTCGTCGAGCGTGTCGCCCCGCCCATAGGCCCCGACGGCAACGATGAAATCGGCATCTTCGAGTGACCCGACCCGGGTGAGCGGCAGGTCCTCGATGGCCGAATCGTCGCCGTCCGGCGCAAGCAGGAAGACCTTGTCGCCGAGCCGGTCATGCCACGGGTCGTCCCGGCGCGACAGCGCGCGATGCACGGCCTCGCCGGACGACAGGACCTCGTCATAAAGGTCGTGCGGTATGCCGACCTCGTCCATCTTCTCGACCACCGAGTCGCTGCGCCGGGGCGCGTTGGAAATGACGAGGATGCGCGCGCCCGCCGCTTTCAGCTCGGCCATGGCCTCCAGCGCACCGGGCAGCGGCTCGAAACCGTTGTGCACCGTGCCCCAGAGATCGAGAAAGATGCCGGAATAGCGGGGGGCGAGCGGCGCGATGCCGGTCAGGATCTGAGGCGGCTGAGACATACCGGAACCGGAGGGTGGTGAAGGGAAAGGGACGAGAAGGTTGCGGTGGCCGGTCAGCCGGCGCCGACGGCCTCGGAGATATGCCGGAAACCGTCCCGGTGCAACAGCTCGATCAACTCCCGCTTGATCCGGGCGACGATGCCCGGCCCCTCATAAACCATGGCCGTGTAAAGCTGAACGAGGCTCGCCCCGGCGCGGATCTTGGCGTAGGCGTCGGCCCCGCTGCCCACGCCGCCAACCCCGATCAGCGGGATCGCACCGTCCGTGAGGCGGTACATCTCGGCCAGCACGGCGGTCGATCGATCGAAAAGCGGCGGGCCGCTCAGACCGCCCCCCTCGCCCTTGTGCGGCGAGGAAAGGCTCGCCGGCCGTTCGATCGTCGTATTGGAGACGATGAGCCCGTCGAGGCCGCCGTCCGCTGCGACCGCGGCGATGTCGGCCATGTCCGGTTCCGTGAGGTCCGGCGCGATCTTGAGGAGGAGCGCAGGGCCGCTGCCGGGCAAGGCCGCGCGAATCGCCTCGACCAGCCGCGACAGTTCCGCCCGTCCCTGGAGGGCGCGCAGGCCCGGCGTGTTCGGCGACGAGACGTTGGCGACCAGGTAGTCGGCGTGGGGCCCCAGCCGGGCCACGCCCTTTACGTAGTCGGAGCCCGCATCCGCCGTCTCCTTGTTCTTGCCGACATTGACCCCGACGATCCCCGAACCACCGGACGCGCGGAAGGCGCGCAGGTTGTGCTCCGCGGCGTCGAGCCCCTTGCTGTTGAAGCCGTAGCGGTTGATGACCGCCCGCTCCGCCGGCAGGCGGAAGACCCGGGGGCGCGGGTTTCCGGCCTGTGGCTGGGGCGTAATGGTGCCAACCTCCACGAAGCCGAAACCGTAGCCCAGCATCTGCGCCATCACCTCGGCATCCTTGTCGAACCCGGCGGCGAGGCCGATGGGATTCGGGAAATCGAGCCCGAAGAGCGACTGGGCGAGAGAGGGATCGTCGGGCTCCGCTTTCTTCGGCGTCCGGCGCCGCAGAAACACGATTGTCAGCCGATGAGCCCGCTCCGCGTCGATCAGCCGGAGCGCCCGGGTACCGATAGCTTCAAGGCTCATGCCGGAAGGTCCGGGAAGGCGTGCCGGCCGTCTGGACCGAGGGGGAGGTCATGGACCGCGAGCACCGCCGCGGTCGGCAACGTGTCGTAGAGATGGGGGAAGAGCGCGCCGCCCCGAGAGGGTTCCCATCGGAGCGCCCCGCCCAGTGGGGGCGCCGCCACGGACAGAAGGACAAGGTCGCCCTGACCGGCAAAATGCTTCTCCGCTGTCTCCACGGCCTGTTCGCCGGTCGAAAAATGAATAAAGCCGTCCGCAAGGTCGACCGCCGAACCTGCGAACCTGCCGGCCGCCCGGGCGATGTGCCATTCGTCCCGCTTGCAGATCTTGTAGACGACCTTGGCCGTGTCCGTGGCTTGAGAGGCCATCAATCCGCCGCCTTCGCGCGGTCGAGATAGTAGCGGATCAGCGCCTTGCCCTTGTCCGATGCCCAGTCGGCATGCCCCTCCAAGTATCCGACGATCTTGCCGCGGTGATCGATCAGCACCGTCGTCGGCAGACCGCGGACGCCGTAGGCGGCATAGGTCGCGCCCTTGCTGTCGAGCCGCAGGACCAGGTTCCGGAAGCCCTTCCGGAACCAGAAGGGGCCGACGGTCGCCATGCCGCGGCTGTCGATCGCGACCGTGACGACCTCGAACTCCTTGCTGCCCATCTCCGCCTGGAGCTTCTCCAGGGTCGGCATCTCGATGACGCAGGGCGCGCACCAGGTCGCCCAGAAATTGACCAGCAGCACGCGGCCCTTGAACTGGGCCGCATCGACCGGCTTGCCGTCCTTGTCGACCAGCTTGAGCGGCGGGGCTTCCTTGGCCGGGCGGATGAGGGTGAACTGCCGCGCCGCCCCCATGAAGGCCGGTGGCCCGTCGGCCGCATGCGCGCCGCCGCCCGCGCCGGAAACCGACCCGAGGAAGGGATGGACCGGCGCCGCCAAACCCAATAGAACAGCGCCCACAAGGCAGGAATAGTGCCGTTTTTTCAATCGCCTGAACCAGGCCAAGAGCGATCTCCTTCGACCGATGAGCCAAACGCCAAAGACCCAGACCAACGCCCTGTGGGGCGGCCGCTTCAGCGCCGGGCCGGATGCGCTGATGGAAGCAATCAATGCCTCCATCGCCTTCGACCAGCGCCTTTTCGCCTGCGATATCGCCGGGTCGAAAGCGCATGCCGACATGCTCGTCCGGCAGGGGATCATCACCGCCGACGACGGCGGCGCGATCCAGGACGGGCTCGACAAAATCCTACAGGAGATCGGTGAGGGCAAGTTCGCCTTCAAGACCGCGCTTGAAGACATCCACATGAATATCGAGGCGCGGCTGGCCGAGGTC
>CAYGKX010000118.1:9678-10000 GCA_964350225.1 uncultured Rhodospirillaceae bacterium
CCGCCGGCCGGCTGCACACCGCGCGTTCCCGCAACGACCAGGTCGCGACCGACCTGCGCCTGTGGGTGCGGGAGACGATCGACCGGCTGGACGGCGCATTCCGGGATCTTCAGGCGGCCCTGATCGAGAAGGCGGAGGCCCATGCCGACGCAATCATGCCGGGCTTCACCCATTTGCAGTCCGCCCAGCCGGTGACCTTCGGCCATCACATGCTCGCCTATGTCGAGATGATCGGCCGCGACCGTGGCCGCTTCGCCGACGCCCGCCGCCGGGTCAACGAATCGCCTCTTGGCGCCGCGGCGCTGGCCGGGACGTCCTTTCC
>CAYGKX010000118.1:10036-10284 GCA_964350225.1 uncultured Rhodospirillaceae bacterium
TCATGCGACGGCGGAGACGCTGGGCTTCGACCGGCCGCTCGCCAATTCTCTCGACGCCGTCTCGGCGCGGGATTTCGCGCTGGAGTTCCTCGCCGCCGCCGGGATCGCCGCGACCCACCTGTCGCGCCTTGCGGAAGAGATCGTCGTCTGGTCGTCGGCCCAGTTCGGTTTCGTCAGCCTGTCCGACAGCTTTTCCACCGGCAGTTCGATCATGCCGCAGAAGAAGAATCCCGACGCGGCGGAACTGG
>CAYGKX010000119.1:0-10231 GCA_964350225.1 uncultured Rhodospirillaceae bacterium
CGACGGCCTGACCTTCCCGGGTGAGGCGAACCTGGACTGGGCGGTTGCCGACAAGCCGGACTTCGTCGGCAAACGGGCGATCGAGATACGGAACGGCCGGGGGTCGGACCGCCGGCTGGTCGGATACCGCCTTTCCGCCGGCGCCCCGGTGCCGGCGGAGGGCCATCTGACCTTCCGGGGCGCAGAGATTTCCGGCCGGGTGACCTCAAGCGGGCGCGACCTCGAGACCGGCGCGCCGATCGGCCTCGCTTTCGTGCATCCCGACCAGGCCGCGCCGGGGACGACCTTCCAAATCCGGTGCGACGGGGGCCAGACGGCCAATGCGACCGTCGTCGAGCTGCCCTTCTATGACCCGGACAATATGCGGCAGGAGTTGGATCCATGACCGACACGCTCGAAATAGAGCGCCCATGGCGCAGTCCGGTCCCGGAAGATGTTCTCGTCGAACGCCGGGGTGTCCGGATGTCCGACCGGTCACGCTATCGCCGGTGGGGGGTCAGGGGGCCCATGGCAACGGACTGGCTGGTGCGGAACTCGATCGCAATCCCGGCGGAGCCCAACATGTCGGTCGTCTCCGATGGGCTTTGCGCCGCCCGGCTGTCTGCCCAGGAGTTTCTTTTCCTCGCGGTGTCGCGGGACGGCGCGTCGAGACTGGCGTCCCTCGAGCGGCAAGCTGCTTCGGCACCGATGGCGGGCGTCTACGATCTGCCCCGTCAGGACATGTCGGCCTGGCTGTCCCTGGTGGGGGAAGGGGTGGCGGCGCTCATGAGGGAATTGTGTGCGGTCGACCTCCGGCCCCGCCGGTTCCTTGACGGAACAGTCGCACAGACAAGCATCGCGTCGCAGAATGCGATTGCAATCCGGCGCGACGAGGCCGGGGTATACGGGCTCGACATCCTGGTCGACTTCGCCGGCGCGGTTGGCCTGTGGGGTTCGCTTTCGGGCGGCCTCGCGGGCCATTCGCCCAACTGACCTACGGACGAATGCCCAATCGAGCAGACGATCGATTTTGCCTTTTGATCAGCAGGGAACTCGGATTTCGAGTGTGTGACGCGGAGCGAGAACGATGACCAAGATGACCGACTTTCCGAGGCACACCGACGCGCAGGCGGAGGCGTTTCGCGCGGCGGGTTACTGGAACGACGACACGCTGGGGACCTATCTCGAACGTTGGGCCCGCGAAACACCGGACAAGGTTGCCATCGTCGCGCCCGACCGGGAAATCACCTATGCCGAATGGCACGACCGGTCTCTTCGTTTCGCCAACGCGTTGCTGGACATCGGGCTGGAACGCGGCGACGTGATCGCGATCCAGTATCCGAACCATCCTGAATTCCTGATTGCCTTTCTGGGCATTTCCCTGATGGGCGGTGTGATGTGCACGCTTCACATGCCCTACCGGGCCGGCGAGATGGCGCCCCTGATGAACCATGGCCGGGCACGGGCGGTGATTTGTGTCGAGGGCGACGCGAAATACGATGCGCCGGCGACGATGGAACAACTGAAGGAGAAGGTGCCGAGCCTGGAGCATGTGATCGTCGTGGGGGAGGCTTCGGCGGACCATCACGGATTCCGCGAGATGGTCGAGGGCGCCGAGGCCCGGCCGATCGCGAACCCGCCGGTCGCCACGGACCCCTGCGTCCTCTGTTTCACGTCGGGGACGTCCGCGTCGCCAAAGGGCGTCGTCCGGACCTACGAAACCTTTACCGCAAACGGTCGCATCTACGGCCCTACCATCGAACTGTCGGCCGACGACCGGGTCATGGTCGCCCCGCCCTTCACCCATGTCTTCGGCCTGTCCTGCGGTACCCACGCGATGATCTGGGGCGGGACCAACGTCCTGATGTCGCTCTTCTCGCCGGAGCTTTATGCCGACCGGCTGATCAACGGCCGTCCCACCGTCGTCTTCTCCGCCCCCGCGCATGTCGCCGGTACGATCAAGGCGGGCCTGCTCGACGATGCCGACCTGTCGTCGATCCGCGATGTGATCGTGGCCGGTTCGGTCTGCCCGCCGCAGGTGGCCGCGGACCTCGAGGCGCGGCTTCCGAACGGGCGGGTAGGGCAGCTCTTCGGCATGACGGAAACGATCCTGATCATGCAGACGCCGCTCGACGCGCCTGCCGGGGTGCGGCACACGAGTACCGGGCGCAAGACCGACGGCATCGACGTGCGGATCGTCGACCCGAACGCCGACACCGAGGTGCCGGTGGACGCGGAAGGGGAACTTCAGGTCGCCGGCTACATGATCTTTCCGGGCTATCTCAACAATGACGCGGCCAACGCGCAGGCCTTCACCGAAGACGGGTTCTTTCGGACCGGCGATCTCGCAACGATCGACGCGGACGGCAATGTCGTCATCACCGGACGGGTCAAGGACGTCATCAACCGCGGCGGCATCAAGATCAACCCGACCGATGTCGAGAACCTCCTTCAGGCCCATCCGGCAATCGTTCTCGCCGCCATCGTTCCCATGCCCGACGATGTGCTGGGAGAGCGGATGTGCCTGTTCGCGACCCTTGCTCCCGGCGCGTCGCTGAGCTTCGAGGAAATGACGGAGTATCTCGGCAAGAACGGTGTCGCCAAGATGCGCTGGCCGGAGCGGCTGCAGATCGTCGAGGAAATGCCGATGACGCCGACCCGCAAGATCCAGAAAGGTCTGCTCGCGGCCGAACTCAAGGATTGATCGCCGGACGGCCGCGCGGCGTCTGTGCGGCGCCTTGCCGATTCACCGGTGGCGTGAGACCCTGATCGAATGACGGAGAAAGCCGCGGCGAACTTTGCCCCGGATCGCAGGTGGACTGCGCCCGCTCACAGGTCCGTGCCGTCCGTGATGGCGGGTGCCGCGAAGACGGCATTCCCCTTTCGCTACGCCAATAATATGGATTTTTTCAATAATACGGAAATTTATGGATATCGCCGAAAATCTCGGATAACGTTTCAATCCGATTGAAACGGTCGGAGTCCCGAAGGGGAATATATTGCCGTAGAGAATGCGGTATTTCGGGATTGCTGGCGGGACACTTCAGACTATAGGCGGGGACATAAAATGCTGGACGGCTTCAAGATCTACGACGCGGACGCTCATGTCATGATGAGCCCCGACATGTGGGCCGATCTACCGAAGGAATATGCGATGCGCCGGCCGCGTCCGGTTCGGATCGGCGACAGCGAGGATCTTGGTGGCTGGCAAACGTCCTGGCTGGTGGACGGTCGGCTCGAACCGCATCCGTTCGGCCCCGGTACCCACGCCGCGAACACGCCCGCGATGACGATGACGGAATATGGCGCGGATCCCATCGCCGCGGGCGATTTCGCCGGTGAACCGCACCCGATCGGCGTCGTCGACCTTTCCGACCCGGACGCCCGGGTCGCGGCAATGGACGACATGGGTATCGACGCCCAGGTGCTGTTCCCGAGCACGGTCTACGCGTCCATGACCAGCGACGCCGGCCTCGAGGCGGCACTGTTCCGGGCCTATAACCGCTATGTCGCTGCGCAGTGTGCCCGCCATCCGGGCCGCCTGAAATGGGCCGGCCTGCTTCCGATGCGCGATCCGGATCTTGGCATCGAGGCCCTTGAGGAGATGCAGAAGCTGGGCGCGACGACCGCGGTCGTCTTCGGCACCGTCGGCGAGATGATGCTCTCCAACAAGATGTTCAGCCGTATCTGGGAAGCCTTCGAGGCCACCGGCATGCCGCTCTGCGTCCACATGGCGATGAGCTTTCCCCCGTTCGAGAAGCTTTGCCATTCGATCCAGGATGCGAACATGATCGGCAAGGCGCTGCCGGCGCAGATCGCCTTTGTCGCGATCGTCGGGCATGGCATGCTCGACCGCTATCCCAAGATGAAGGTCGGCTTTCTGGAGTTCGGCGGCGAATGGATCCTCTATTCCGCCGGCCGCATGAAGCAATATATGGACCTGAACAAGACGCGGATGGCGGACCCCTCGATGCTGCCGAAACAGTCGATGGACGACTACCTGCAATCCGGTCGCTTTTTCCTGGGCATCGAATCGAGCGATGCGCTGATCCGCCAGGAGATCGAACTTCTCGGCGACACCCAGCTTCTCTATTCGTCCGATTTCCCCCATGGCGAAGGCCGGGATCTGGCCGCGGCGGAGATCATCGGCCGTACCGACATCGATCAGGCGCAGAAGCAGAAGATCCTCTACGACAACGCCGTCGCCTTCTTCGGTCAGCCATGATTCGGATGACAGAGGCCACGAGCGATTGAGAGCCGTCCGCTTCGGTCGGATATCGCGACATGTCCTTGCCCGTCTACGGCCGCTATACGCAGGAAGAACTGGATCGTCAGTACGATCAGCGGTCGCTCGTTCCGAACAGTGCGGAGATAACGGACCGCTGGATCGCGCGTGGAGAGACCGCCCGGGCGTCCCTGCCATGTCTTCTGGACGTGCCCTACGGCGAACAGGGGGACGAACGCCTCGACGTTTTTCCCTCCGCCGAGGGCGCGCCCGTCGCCGTCTATCTTCACGGCGGCGCCTGGACCCGGCGCAGCAAGTCGGATGCGGGTTACATCGCGCCGGCCTTTGTCGCGGCGGGCTGTTCGCTCGTCGGAGTCGACTTCACTCTGGCGCCCGATGCATCGGTCGATCGGATGGTCGAGCAATGTCGCCGTGCGGTCGCCTGGATCTTTCGCAACGCGGCCAAGGAATGGGGGGGCGACCCATCGCGACTGTTCGTCGTCGGTCATTCCTCCGGTGGTCATCTGGCGGCGATGGTGCTGCTCACCGACTGGCGGGCGAACCACGACCTGCCGGCGGACACCGTAAGCGGCGTCACGGCGCTGAGCGGCATTTACGATCTGGAACCCGTCCGCCTGTCCTATCGCAACGGCTACCTGCATCTCGACGAGGCCGCCGCCGACCGCAACAGCCCCCGCCGGCATATCCGCCGTATGGCGACCCCGTTGATCGTCGGATTCGGCGACGGCGAGCTGGAAGAGTTTCAGCGCCAATCGAGGGCCTTCGCATCGGCCTGGCGCGAGGCCGGCAACGACTGCACGGCGATACTCGCAAACGGGCGAAACCATTTCGAGGTCGGGAACGATCTGGCCGACCCGGCCTCGGCGATATTCGATGCCATTGCCCGCCAGATCGGGCTTGCGCGATGAGGGCCGCACCGGTCGAAGCCGTGGGCCCGGAGACGATCGTCCTCCGACGACAGGGACGCTTCGATGCGCCGACCTGAAAAAGCGACAGATACCACCGATGCGGATGGCGCCCAGGCGGGCAAAATCCGCCGTCTGGGCGGCCCGGTCGGGTTCCTGTTCCGTCTCCTCCTTGTCAGCCTGGCGGCGATCGGCGCCATCTGGGCACTCCAGCTCCAGCACTATCTGAACGTCGCGCCATTCCGCGAACAATATCTCGCGCTCATGCTCGGTCTGGGCCTGGTGGCGACCTTCATCGGCATCAAGGCGGTTCCGGGAGAACGCGGCGACCGGGTCCCGTATTACGACTGGCTTCTCGTGGCGGCGAGCCTTGCCGGGCTCGGCTTTGTCGTCGTCCAGTATCCGACCATGTCCTACAGCCTTGCGACGACCACGGCGGATCGCGTGATCCTGGGATGGCTCACGATCGGCCTGATCCTGGAGGCGACGCGGCGGCTGCTGGGCTGGGCGCTGGTCATCATCGGGCTGGTCTTCTGCGCCTATGCCAAATATGCCGATATCCTGCCCGGACTCCTGTATGCCAAGAACGCGTCCTGGGATCGCCTCGGCACCTACCTTTACCTGGATTCGAACGCGATCTTCGGTGTGGCGCTCGCCGTCACCGCGACGATCGTCATCCCCTTCATCCTGTTCGGCCAAAGCCTGCAGACCGTTCGCGGCGACCGGTTCTTCACAGGCGTGGCGCTGGCGGCGCTGGGCCGGTATCGCGGCGGGACGGCGAAGGTGGCCGTCGTCTCTTCGAGCCTCTTCGGCATGGTCTCGGGCAGCGTCGTATCGAATGTCGTGACCAGCGGAGCCGTCACGATCCCGATGATGAAACGCGCCGGTCACTCCGCAACGCTTGCGGCGGGGATCGAGGCGGTTGCCTCCACCGGGGGGCAGATCATGCCGCCTGTCATGGGCGTCGCCGCCTTCATCATCGCCGAGTATCTGGACGTTCCCTATTCCGAGGTGGCCATCGCCGCATTCATCCCGGCGGTTCTCTACTTCACCTCGCTCTTCATCCAGATCGATCTCGAATCGGCGAAGCTCGGGCTCAAGGGCCTGGACCGGGCCCAGATACCGCGGCTGATGGAGGTCATGCGCCGGGGCTGGGTCTTCGTCCTGCCCTTCGCCGTTCTCATCTACACACTGCTCATCGCCTATTGGCCCCCCGGGATGGCCGGCATCGCAGCGGTCATCTCAGTGTTCGTCTTCGGCGCGATCTTTCGCGAGAGCCGAGCCTCTCTGTCCCGGATCCTGGCCTGTTTCGAAAAGACGGGCGAAAGCCTGCTCTACATCATCGTCATCAGTGCGCTGGCCGGCATCATCATCGGGTCGCTGCAGCTGTCCGGCCTCAGCTTCAAGCTGTCGCTGATCCTGACGTCGCTCGCTGATTCCAGCCTTCTGCTGTTGCTCCCGCTGACGGCGATCGTATGCGTGGTGCTCGGCCTCGGGATGCCGACCACGGTCATCTATGTGCTACTTGCCGTTCTGGTCGCCCCGGCCCTGATCGAACTCGGCGTCCGGCCGATGGCGGCGCACATGTTCATCTTCTACTTCGGCATGCTGTCGATGATCACCCCGCCGGTCTGCATCGCGACCTATACCGCAGCATCCCTTGCCAAGGCCGATTTCTGGAAAGCCGGCTGGCTCGGCATGCGGCTTGGGGTGATGGCCTACATCATCCCCTTCATCTTCGTCTTCCACCCGGCGCTGCTCGCGGAGGGAAGCTGGCTCGACATCCTGCTCGCTACGGTAACCGCCCTCATCGGCGTCGCGTCGATCGCCGTTGCCTGCGTCGGATATCTCAGCGGCCGGTGTCATGTCACCGTCCGCCTCGTGGCACTGCTCGCGGGTGTCACTGTTTTGGTGCCGCCAAGCAACTCCGTCTTGATCGTCGCGAATGTGGCGGGTGTCCTGTGCGCCGCGGGCGTCTTCCTCTGGCAGCTAAGGATTGGTCGTGCAGATTAATATTTGAAGATACGGCCTTCGTATTTTTCCGGAGGTTGAGTGGGCGGTTCTCATCGTTGCTAAGTCGTTTGAATGTCTACAGCATGATGGCCCTCCGCTCTCAAGCAATGTCAGTCGAACACCTAACGAAAGAGGCCAAAATGATCGCGTCACAAAGAACCGAACCTCATCTCCGCCTCGCCGGCACGTTCGCTGCAGGGGTCTTTGCGATGGGCCTGCTGACGGCCGGCCCGAGTGCGTCGGCCGCGGACAAGTTGCCGCCGACCATCTATTTCGCCTCCGGGCCGAGCGGGTCGCTGCAACATACCTTTGCGTCGGCGATCGCGAAGGTCGTCAGCGCGGCAACGCCCACGACCGTCGTGGTCCGTCCGTACACTGGAACGACGGCATTTTTCCCGTTGGTCGCTTCGGGCGAAGTCGAGCTTGCGATGGCGACGGCGGTGGATTTCGCCATGAGCTATCGGGGGCCGGACAAGCTCAAGATCAGCGGACGCAATCCCTATCCGCACATTCCCCAGCTTCGCCTTGTCGCCTCGGGCGCGCCGCTCGTCGTCGGGCTTCTGGTCCGCAAGGATTCGAAGATCAAGACGGTCCACGATCTCAAGGGCCACAGTATCGCCGGTGAGTTCCCCGCGCATCTGGGTGCCTATGTGAACACTTATGCCCAGCTTCTGAATGCCGGCCTGGACTGGAAGGACGTGAAGGTCGTACGCGTCGCCGGTCTCGGGCAGGGGGTCGCCGCCCTGGATGCCGGACGGGTCGAGGTCGCCACGATGGGCGTTGGTGCGCCCAAGGTGCGCGAACTCGACAGCAAGTTCGGCATTCGCCATGTCTCGAACGATTGCACGCCGGCCGCGAAGAAGCGCGTGACCGACAAGATCCCGGGCTACGGCTTCGTCACGCTGAAGCCCGGCCGGCTGCCCGGCATCGTCGGCGACACCTGCCTGACGGCCTATCCGCTGGGTATCGTCACAAGCGCCAAGACGCCGGATGTCGTCGTAGCAGCCGTCGCGAAGGCGTTGTACGAGAATTCCGACAAGCTCGGGAAATTCCACCCCGCCCTGCGCCGTTGGAAGAAAAGCGTGGCGGTGTCGATGAACGCGACGGTGCCTTACCACGAGGCGGCGGTTACCACCTTCAAGTCGCTCGGAGTCTGGAACGCGAAGATGGACGAGAAGCAGGCGGCCCTCCTGAAGGAAGGCCAGTAGTCACCGTGGTTGTCCGTCGGCCGGGCGCAGGAAACCGTGCCCGGTCGACCCGACAACCGTCCGTCAGGACAATGGACCGCCGGCGGATCGGTCGAACACGACCTTGCCGCCGGCGATCGTCTTCTCCGCGACGATGTCCTTTAGGGCCGCTTCCGGGCAGGTCAGGGGGTCGTCGGTGAGGACTGCCATGTCGGCCAGTTTGCCGGGCTCCAGCGAGCCCCGCCGGTCCTCTTCATAGGATAGCCACGCGCCGCCGGACGTCGCGCAGCGCAATGCCTCCTCCCGTGTCAGCGCCTGGTCCGGCGCGACCGGTCGGTCGCCCAGCCGGCTCCGTCGTGCGACGCAGTGCCAGATGGAATGGAAGAGGCTGATCGGTACATTGTCCGTGCCGAGCGAAACCGGCACCCCCTCATCCAGCAGGCTGCGCAACGGCACGATCTCTCGCTCGCGCTCGGGGCCGAGCCGGTCCTGATGTTCCTTGCCACGCTTGAAGACATGCTGGCTGGTGTGAGTTGTCACCCCAAGGCCCAGGTCGCGCACCCGTGCGATCTGCTCGCCGGTCAGGGTCTCGAGATGGCCCTGGATCCACCGCAGGCCGCCGATCGGGGCGATCCGGTCGACCTCGTCATACATGTCCAGCATGTAGGGGAAGATGCCGACCGCCTGCAGACCGTTCCGTGCAGCCTCGACCAGGACGTCGCGGACGCGGTCGCGCGGCACGGCGGAATCGTAGTGGAACCCGGCCCAGCCGGTCTGGGGCGCGGCGGCGGCACGCAGCCCCGTTTCGACGGAATCGTCGACTTCCGTGTAGATGCCCTGAAGCTTGAGCCAGTCGTCGCCCAGGCCCGATCCGGCGAGCCAGCGTGCCCAGGACCGGACCATCTCGCTCGTGTCCGCGTCGCCGGTGGCTTTCCAGGCCGGGCTGAAGACGAGGGTGCCGCGCACGGTCTGGCGACCGGCCTCCCGCAGCCGGCGGTAGGCCTCGACAACCTCCGCGGCGACGCCATGCCCCTCGAAGACTCCGGTCGTCCCGACGGCGTTGTAGAGGCGCATCGATTTCGACAGCGCCTCGGTCCGCATCGCGACATCGAAGGAGGGGGCGCAGGCCATCAGGGTCAGTTCGACGACCGGCATCTTGTTGTGCTCGATCAGAACCCCTGTCGGTTCGCCCGACGCATCGTGTTCGATCTCGATCGAGGGGGCGGGCGGCCGGGTCGTGCGGTCGATCCCGGCTTCCTGGAGCGCCCGGCTGTTGGCGATCGACACGATGGGCAGCGCCGGCCGCCAGTAGCCCCAGATGGAGCGGATATAGACGGGATGGTCCGGCGCGGCGCGGTCCAGGTCGTGGCGTGTCGGAAAGCGGCCCTCGGCCAGGCATTCCGGCACATTCTCGAACATGGGTGGCTCGCCGATGGGCATCGTGACGATCCACTCGCCCGGCGGACGGTCCGCCGCGAGGGCGCGGACAATGTCCAGGATGTCGTCGATCGACCGGGCGCCGGCGAGCGACGGGAGGGAGGTCTTGAGCCCCTCCCGGTCCATATGCGCATGCCCGTCTATGAGCCCGGGGATGACGGTGCGGCCGGCAAGGTCGATGACGTCCGTCTCCGGCCCGGCCAGCGGCGCGATCTCGGCGTCGGATCCGATCCGGACGATCCGGTCGCCGCGCAGCGCGATCGCTTCATGGACCGATCCAGCGTCGTCCAGGGTCACGACCTTCCCGCCCGTGAGAACGAGGTCCGCGGCTCCTCCGGAAGCTTCGGCGGTCACGACGCGGGGACCTTGAATTGACTGGAGGTCGGGAGAGACGAATTTCGAGTTTTCAGCATGATTCTTGATATCTTCGAGAGGCACGGCACGCAATCGGCTATTCGGCGAGG